>JAUIMA010000024.1 GCA_030432675.1 Candidatus Hydrogenedentota bacterium
GCCCCCGTCACCTCTGTTTGGTTGAAATAGTCGAAGAGGGCGTAGTAGTCCGCCTTAAGCAGGGGGTCATACTTGTGGTCGTGGCACCGGGCACAGTTGAAGGTGAGGCCCATCCAAACCGTGCCCACGGTTTCCAGCTGGTCAAAGATATATTCAACCCGATTTTCCTCGGCGATGCGTCCCCCTTCGCCATTGATCATGTGATTACGATTGAAGGCCGTGGCCAGCACCTGGTCCCGCGTGGGATTGGGGAGCAGGTCTCCTGCCAACTGGAGTGTGGTGAATTCATCAAAGGGCATGTTTTCATTGAAGGCCTTTACCACCCAGTCGCGCCAGGGGTACATGGTCCGTTCCCGGTCTCCCTGGTAGCCGTTGGTGTCGGCATAGCGCGCCGCATCGAGCCAGGGCCAGGCCATGCGCTCGCCGTAGTGGGGGGAATTCAGCAGCCGGTCCACGAGCCGTTCGTAGGCGTTGTCTGCGCTATCGGTTAGGAAGGCGTCGATTTCATCGGGTGTGGGGGGGAGTCCGGTGAGGTCCAGACTGAGGCGACGGATGAGGGTTTCTCGCGATGCCCCGTCGTTCCCCGCGAGGCCCCGGCTTTCCCAACCTGCGGCGATGAAGTGGTCGATGGGGTTACGCGCCCAACCTTCGCCGGACGTCGGCGGCGTGGGACGCTCCGGAGGGACGAAGGCCCAGTGTTCCGACCAGGGAGCCCCTTCGGTGATCCAACGGTGGAGTAGCTCGCGTTCTGCGGCGCCGAACTTCTTTTTGGCTTCGGGGGGCGGCATTTGCTTGTCGGGGTCATCAGATAGTACCCGCTGGAGTAGTAGACTTTCCTCCGGTTTCCCGGACAGGATGACGGGCTTTCCATCGAGCAGGGCAAAGGCGCCTTCCCGGGTATCCAGGCGCAGGCCCGCCTGTCGCTCGGCTTCGTCCGGACCGTGGCAATGAAAACAGTTGTCACTCAGGATGGGGCGTATATCACGCTCGAACTGGATGGGTTCCCCTGCCAGGGAAAGGTGGGGTAGGAACACCACCACCAGCGTATAGATAGAGAGTAATGGATACTTCATGAACGCCTTATCTCACGATGCCGGGAGGGGCCATGCTTCGGCACTGCCTTGGTTCTGCTCACTCCTGATTTGAACAGAGCGACGACCGAAATTCAAGCCGGGGGAGTCTGGGTAAATGTATTTAACGACCAGGCCCCATAGCTATGACTCCTATGGTATCATGGAATTCGAGTGATTTGTCCCCGGAAGTGAAGTGAGTTCGGCGTACCCGTGAAAAGCAAGACCCTCCATCGAATCCTGAGCATTGGCCTCCTTATCGCCCCCGTGGCCGTAGTCTCCCATGGGGAGGCGACATCGGGTGCGCCCGGCTATAACCGGGACATACGGCCCATCCTCTCCGAGAACTGTTTCGCCTGCCACGGACCGGATGGGAATGCGCGGAAGGCCAAACTGCGGCTGGACGACCCGGCGGAAGCTGCTGCGGTGCTCGCGGGCGACGGGGCGGCAGGCAGCGAGGTGATCCGCCGCATTTTGTCCGAAGACCCGGATGAACGAATGCCGCCCCCGGAGTCGAATAAGTCTCTGACCGAGGAGGAGAAGGAAATCGTGCGTCGGTGGGTAGCGTCTGGTGCGCCCTATGAGCAGCATTGGGCCTTTATTCCGCCCCAGCGCCCCACACCCCCTCCGGTTTACCGTGAGGGTTGGAACGCCAATCCAATCGACGCCTTCATCCTTCGGGGCATGCGCGGGGCAGGACTTCAGCCATCCCCACCGGCGGACCGGGCGACGTTGTTGCGGCGGGTGAGCCTCGACCTGATTGGCCTGCCCCCGACCCCGGAAGCGGTGACACTCTTCGAGGCCGACACGTCGGAGGATGCCTATGAGCAGGTGGTGGAGGGGTTGTTGGCCTCCGAGCGCTATGGCGAGCACATGGCCCAGGGCTGGCTCGAGGTGGCCCGTTATGCCGACACGGACGGTTACCAGAATGACCGGCTGCGGTACATGCACGTTTGGCGCGATTGGCTTATTGAAGCACTGAATGAGAACATGCCCTTTGACCAGTTTGTGATTGAGCAGATGGCGGGGGACATGTTGCCCGATGCGACCCTTCGCCAGCAGATTGCCACGGGATTCAATCGCAACCACCGCATCAATTCCGAAAACGGCGCCATTCCTGCCGAGTGGCTGGTCGAAAACGTGGCCGACCGGGTGGATACCCTCGGCACGGCTTTTCTGGGGCTGACGGTTTCCTGCGCCCGCTGTCACGACCACAAATATGACCCCATCTCTCAGCGGGAGTATTACCAACTTTTTGCCCAGTTCAACAACGTGCCCGAGTGGGGCTTGGGACCGAACGACGGCAATAGTCCACCCTTTATCGAGGTGCCGAAAGACTGGCCGAATCTGGTGCCCGAAGAAGACCGTAAGATAACGCCTGAGCCCTATACGTTGCGCGAAATAAAAGGTACTGCCCTACGACCGGAACCAGGTAGCCCCAGCACCGTAATGGTCATGGAAGAGATGGCGGAACCCCGTCCGACCTACCGATTGAATCGGGGGGTCTACAACGAGCCGGATACCCGTGAGGTGCTGAAAGCGGCTGTGCCCGCCGTGCTGCTTCAGGCGGGGGAAAGGGCGCCGGAGAATCGATTGGCCCTTGCCCGGTGGCTGGTTTCGCCCACCCATCCGCTTACGGCCCGGGTGGCGGTGAATCGCTATTGGCAGCACTTCTTCGGCCGTGGTCTCGTGCGCTCTTCGGAGAACTTCGGGTTGCAGGGCAACTATCCGAGTCACCCCGAGTTGCTCGATTGGCTGGCCACCGAGTTTGTTCGGCTGGATTGGGACGTGAAGGCCTTTCAGAAAAGCATCGTTATGAGCGCGACCTATCGACAATCTTCGGTGCTCCGTCCCCGTAGTCTGGAACGGGACCCGGAAAACCGTTACCTGGCCCGGGCGCCCCGATTACGGCTGAGCGGGCAACAATTGCGCGACCAGGCCCTTTTCCTCAGCGAATTACTCATGAATCAGGTGGGTGGTCGGCCGGTGAAGCCCTACATGCCGCCGGGGCTCTGGGAATCGGTCAGTAATGCGACCTATGCGCAGGGAACGGGGGACGAGCTCTACCGGCGGAGCCTCTACATCTATTGGCGACGTACCACACCGCCCCCCATGATGACGGGATTCAATTCGCCTGATCGCGACGTCTGTATGGTTCGCGCCGCAAAGACCAGTTCGCCCCTCCATGCCCTCACGTTGATGAACAACGTGGTGTTTCTGGAGTCGTCCCGCAAGTTGGCGGAGCGCATGTTGGCGGAGAGCGACGACGTGGAGCACCAGATTGTCGCAGGGTTCCACCGGGTGACGGCCCGTTATCCCACCCGGGAGGAGGGGGACCAGCTCCTTGCGACCTTGTTGGATATCCGTGACGGCATGGATGAAGAAGCGGCGCGGGCCTTTTTGCAAATAGGGGAGTGTCCGCCCGAAACGGAGGCGGACCCCGTGGAGTTGGCGAGTATGGCCCTCCTCGCATCGGCTATACTGAATCTGGACGAAGTTATCATGCGCAATTGAGCGCGGCACCCCCAAGGGAGTGAGCAGTTAACGATGAGCGAAATCATGCCAGACCCGCGAATCAATCGCCGGGCCTTTCTTGGCCGGTCCGCCACCGGGGTGGGCCTTGCCGCCTTGTCTTCCTTGCTTTCTCCGGCTAGCGATGCCAGGGCGCTGCCCCATGCCCAGCCCAAGGCCCGTCGTATCATCTATCTGTTTCAATCCGGTGGTCCGGCCCAGATGGACCTCTTCGATTACAAGCCGGGCCTTCAGGGACGTCGGGGCGAAGGGGTGCCCACGTCGGTGTATCCCGATGATCGGAAGACCACCATGTCGGCCGACCAGACCGAGTTTCCCGTGGCACCGAGCAAATACAATTTCCAGCAGCACGGTGAATCCGGCATGTGGCTGAGCGAGCTCTTGCCCCACACGGGCCACATCGCCGATGAACTGTGCCTCGTCAAGTCCATGTACACCGAGGCCATCAACCATGACCCGGCCATCACCTTCCTGCAGACGGGTTCGCAGATTCCCGGTCGGCCCAGCATGGGGGCCTGGATGGCCTACGGCCTCGGGTCCGAGAATGCAGACCTGCCGGCCTTTGTGGCCATGAATTCACGGGGCAAAGATGGTGGGGGACAACCCCTCTATGACCGGTTGTGGGGGAGTGGTTTCTTGCCGGCCGAATACCAGGGCGTGAAGTTTCGCAATCAGGGCGATGTGGTGCTCGATATCGAAAATCCCCCCGGCGTTGATAGGGCTACACGGCGCCGCATGCTCGATTTGGTGAACACCATCAATGCGGGCCGCTACGAAATCGTGGGCGACCCTGGAATTCCCGATCGGATCGCCCAATATGAAATGGCGTATCGCATGCAGATGTCCGTGCCTGATCTCACCGACCTGAGCGATGAGCCCGAATCGACTTTTGCGCTCTATGGTGAAGCTGCGCGTAAGCCCGGCACCTATGCCTTTAATTGTCTCATGGCCCGTCGGCTTGCGGAGCGTGGCGTGCGCTTTGTGCAGCTTTTCCACCAGGGCTGGGACCACCACGGGAGTCTGCCGAGGCGATTGGCGGAGCAATGCGAGGATACCGACCAGGCCAGCGCGGCATTGGTTCTGGACTTGAAGCAGCGGGGCATGTTGGACGACACCCTCGTGGTCTGGGGGGGCGAATTCGGTCGTACGGTCTACTGCCAGGGAAAGCTGGAGAAAGATAACTACGGGCGGGACCATCATCCCTCCTGTTTTTCCATGTGGCTGGCCGGTGGCGGTATCAGACCGGGGATGACCTATGGTGAGACCGACGACTACAGCGTGAATGTGACGGAGAATCCGGTTCACGTGCACGACCTCCACGCCACCATTCTTCACCTCATGGGCATCGACCACGAGCGCCTCACCTATAAGTATCAGGGGCGGGATTTTCGACTGACCGATGTGCATGGGCGTTTGGTCACGGATATTATTTGATGTATGAGGGTTTCCCCCTCCCCCAGAAAAACGGCAAGGGTGCCACCCTTACTGTAGGAGGGGGACAGCCCCGACCTCCGAGTGCCTGTTCCTGGGGCGGAAGTATTTGCAGGGCCACGACGCGATGAGGCGTTCCCTTATAGGGCTTGGTCGGTGCAGTCCCCGGACTGCATCTATTTTTTCATCTTGGCGATATGGTCCTTCATGAATTTCAAGGTCATAGCACTCCACTCGGGGGGCACCGCATGGGCCATGAGGGGTTTGTTGAGCATCTGCTTTTCGCCCGTCAGATTATTGTAGGCGGCATACACCGAGGTGGGTCGGCAGGTGTTGTCGATGAACCCTACGGAGACCAGGGCATCGGCGTTGGTGCGGGTTGCAAAATTCATGGCGTCAAAATAGCGGGAGGCTTGCAGGACCGCGGGGTCCGGATTGCCCTGGCCGTCCCGGGGGACGAGTCGGGGCCAGCCGTTGATGATGGCGGTGTGATCACACATGGCGGGCACATTGGCAATCAGGGCCGTTACGCGCGGGTCGAGTCCCGCGGCCACGAGGGACTGTCCACCACCCTGGCTGCTACCAATGGTGATAAGCACCTGACCATCCCACTCGGATTGTGCCGTGAGAAAGTCCAGGGCCCGCAGGATGCGGAAGTACATGCCGAGGAAGTAGGAGTCTTCCCGGCTTTCGCGACCGCGATACATGTAGCCCTTAAACTCTCCCTTCGCCAAGGCGGCATAGTAGTCTTTATCGTGCCCATTGGGGATGCCGTGGGCGTTGATGTCGAGGATGAGCATGCCCTCCGCCGCGACGGTATCGCGTTGGACGGAACTGCGGACGCCAGCTCCATGGAGCCAGAGCACGGCGGGCAGTGACTTTTCCGTCGCATCGTTTGGCCGGGAGTAATAGCCCGAGACGGACGCCCCCCCCAAGGCGTCGAGCTGGACATCATAGGCTTGGACACCTTCGGCCTTGGCTTTGACGGGGGTGAGGCGGGGGTTCATAGGGAGTTTCGCCTGTAGGGCCTTTTTTTCTGCCCAGAAGGCATCAAAATCTTCGGGGGGCGCCATGCTGGCCGGGATGCGCAGGGGTTCGAATCCTCCCGCGCCCACGGCCACGTGCCGCTTTCCCGTGGCGTCCGTATAGACGACGGTACAGCGAAGGAATCCGGGGGCGCTGAGTGTGCCGGTGAAAAGGATGGGGGAGCCGTCCACGGCCCGGGTGCCGGCGTCGAATTGCTGCGCCCCGTCGTTGGAAATCTCATAACGCAATTCACCGGAAGAGAGGGGCGTGCCATTTTCCATTATGTTGACCTGGAAGGTGACCGTTTCCCCCAGCGCGTAGAGCGCTTCTTTCTGGTCGGTGCCTACGCTCACCTGGATTTCTGCTTGGGCCGAAAGCGCGCAGGTGAGGAGGGTGGTGACGACGAGCAGGGTTAAGCGGTGGAGTGAATACATGGGTCGGTTCCTTTCAACGGTGGACGGCGAGTATAGCAAGGAGAGGGCGAAGCTGCAACGGGATGTCGGTGAACATCTTGCATGGAGATGGACCAATGGCATAGGGTGGAATTGTCGCTGAAGGCAGCGGCCCGTGCGTTGTTTTCGGCAGAACTGAGCGGGGAGTGTGTTTGCGATGTTTAAGTCTACGTGGCGTTGTGACCTGACGTTGGATTCCCAGTGCAGCATCACTTCGGGCGACCCGGATCGTCTGGTTGATTCTATTCGGCGGGGTGCTGATCTACGTATTCAGACGGCTTTTCGTCACAATGAGCATATCGACACGGCCTCGGCTTCCGACGAGCTGATTCGAGAGGTAGCCGAGTTTAAGACCACCTATTTGATGGATGACCGCTTCGTGGCCGGTATCATGACCAATCGGCAACCGGTACAACTTCCCGATGGTTTTGGTCCCCGGCCTTCCATGTCTTTTTTTCTCTACAATCAGGATGGACAACAGGCCATTGCCCGTCCTTTCCTCGATGGTGTGCCCACTTCCGGCGCGCCAGGTCCATCACCCTGTGACGATCATAGCGCCATGCCGAATTACCATCAGATCGATGGGTACGATGGCGACACCAATGCGCCCAGCAGTAATTTCGTCTATGCCTTTGATACCTTTCGCTACCTCGTGCGGGATGATTGGATGGAGGTACTTGCCCACGACCGAGAGGGGCAGGTGGTGTCGGGCTCCATCGATGAGCTGGCTGAGGCCTTTGCGGACGGTGCGGATGTAAAGGTGGCGATCAGGGGACTGTGTGCAGACGTCGAAGCCGAGGCACCGTGCATGATGGACCACGAGGTGTTTGTGCCTATTGGCTATAGTTATTACTACACTGCACAGCAGTGCTATATTGGCGCTGCCCATCCGACGGTGCGGGTTCGTCCCGCCATTCCATTGCGCTATCACTCCAACGCGTGGGACTTTGGTTGGCTGTTGCCCCGCACCGATGGATTCTGTGCCCGTCTTTTGAACGATCCCTACACCTTGCAGTTTCATCGCAGCGAAAGGCGCTATGCCATGCGCTGGTTTGTTCGCTAGCGCTGTGCCCCGGCGGTATGTTCGATTTGTCGTTTCTTCAATAGCCCAAGAGAAAGCGTAGTTATGAGAATGTTGATTGCTGGAATGACCATGCTGGCCCTGATGGTATCCGTCGCATCTGCCCGGGAACTCTATGTGGCCCCCCATGGAAGTGACACCCACCCCGGAACGGAGGCGGAGCCTCTGGCGACCTTGTCCGCCGCCCGAGATAGCGCACGCAACGCGGGAGAAGCTGTCACGGTCTGGCTTCGGGATGGTGTCTATGCCCTGGAGGATACGGTGGCGTTTACTGCGGCAGATAGCGGTACCGAGTCCGCTCCGATACACTATCGGGCGAGCAACCCGGGGAAGGTGCAGCTTTCCGGAGGCGTGCGTCTGGCCACGTCCGCATTTCAGCCGCTGGAAAATGACCCGCGCGTCGTCGCATCTGCCCGGGCTGCTGTACTCCGCCTTGACCTGGGCGCCCTGGGGGTGACTAACCTCGGAAAGTACCCCGACCAATTTCGCACGGCCCAGGCCTTGCCCGAATTGTTTTTCAATGGCCAACGTATGACCTTGGCCCGCTGGCCCAACGAGGGGTGGGCGAACATCGATACCGTCGTAGAGAGTGGAGCCGCACCCTGGCGTAAGCATGCTTCTGATGCGCTGGGTGTATTTACCTATGCCGGCGATGAGCCATCCAGCTGGGCAGATGTGGAGGACGTTTGGGTAGAAGGCTACTGGTGCTTCGACTGGGCGTCGGAGACTATTCGGGTCGCGTCGGTCGACGCGGCGAAGCGCCAAGTCCACTTGGCGAAACCCCATGTCTATGGTTTGGGAAGTGGTAACCCGGCCCCCCGGCGTTTTCGTGCGGTTAACCTCCTCGAAGAGCTGGATAGCGCGGGGGAATACTTCATCGACCGCAAGGAGGAGGCTCTCTACTTCTGGCCACCCGCGTCGTTGGACGGGGCGAATGTGACGCTATCCTTGCTCAGCAAGCCGCTCATCGCCCTTGATGACGTTTCCCACGTGACCTTCTCCGGGCTCATCCTGGAGGATTGCGCCGGTACGGCGATGACGGTGGACGGCGGGAGCCACGTGACGGTAGCGGGCTGCGAAATACGTAATGCGGGACTTCAGGGAATCGTGGTGGAAGGGGGAAGTCATCACGTTATCCAAAGCTGTGATATTCACCACAACGGTACCGGGGGTATTCAAATTGCGGGCGGTGATCGCAAGACCTTAGCGCCATCGGGGCATCGTGTGGTCAACAACCATATTTATCGTGTGTCGGAGCGCATGCGGACATCGGCCTACAACCTGCGGGTGGATGGGGTCGGCGTTTATGTGGCCCACAACGAAATCAACGACGCGCCCCATCAGGCGATTGGCTGGGCGGGGAATGACCATATCTTTGAACTGAACGATGTACACCATGTGAGCATGAATTCTGACGATTGCGGAGCATTTTATATGGGACGTAACCCTTCCCATCGGGGCTCGATTATTCGCCACAATTACTGGCATGAAATCGGAAGTGAAATGGCCCACGGTAGTTGCGCGATTTACTTTGACGATGGAGACGGCGGGCAGGTGGTCGAAGGGAACGTGTTTTATAAGGCATCTGGCGGAAACTTCGGTGCCGTCTTCAATCATGGTGGTCACGATAATCAAGTCGTCAACAACATCTTCATCGATTGCGAGCAGGCCATCGGTTCTGCGCCGTGGAGCGACGCCAATTGGGAAAAGTGGCTCAACGAGCCGTTGTGGCAAACGCGACTACGGGAAGAGGTGGATATCACGAAAGCGCCCTACACCGAGCGTTATCCCGGCTTGAAAGACTTTTTCGGGTATAAGGGATTACGGATGAACTATGCGACGAATAATGTGGCCGTTCGCTGCAAGAATTACGTGGAAGGGAACTGGAAGGTGGGCACCAGCCTGGTGACCCAGGAAGATCCGGGCTTTAAGGATATGGCGAAGGGCAACTTCGCCCTACGTGACGACGCCCCCGTGTTTACATGGCTACCTGATTTTGAACCCATTCCATTTGAAGAGATTGGCTTGTACGCCGATGCGCACCGGAAGACTGTACCGAAGTGATTTGAAAACACGGTAGGGCATGGATAGGATTGCGTAGGGTGTCTCCCGATGAGACGCCGAACGACAGACTCACACAGGGAGGCAGCCGATATGTCGATTCGCTTAGGGGAGTACGTGTTGTGCGGAGAGCTTTGGACGACGAAGCGCTATGGTGTTCACGGCTATGTGGCCCTTCGGGGCGAGCAAAACGAGTATGGGGAGCACATGGCGCTCCGTCTGGAGTTGACCGGGACGACGGCACCGGACTTGAGGGGCAAACACATCCGCTTTGAGCCGGCAGCGGACGATGGCTCCTTGAAGGATTACAATTGGACGGACTTTAAGAAACTGTCGCTCTCTCAGAATGGCCCCACCGGAACGATGACCACCCAGGGATGGGTTCGGGCACTGCCGTGCTCCGTGGAAGAATTCGTCAGCCGGTGTAAACTGGGTGAGGCACCGCCCACGCCCTGGCGGGATCGGTTGATGCTGGAATGGTTCAGTCAGAATGGCCGGGTCACGGTGGAGTTGGCCGGGGCCACCGTCGAATTCTGTACCCGCGAACCAGATGACGACAACGAGGACGATGAGGGAGACTGGGCTCCCATTGAGAATCTCGCTCTTCCCCCGGAGATGGACCCATCCAAGCAGGCGGGCCCAAGCATCACACGTTTCGAGGTGGACGATGATTCCTGCCAGATAGACACCATACGCCCCGTGCCCCTGGATGTGGATGACGAGGAAGATGGGGACGATTTTCAGGCGACCCTCGATGCGGAGACCCGGCGCGTGGACCGGGCCATTCGGGGAGAGTCGGATGAGGCGGTTGATGGGCTGGATGCGTTGAAACGCATGGACTATTGTCTGGAGCACGGCGAGACCGTATCGCTTTCGGCATTCATCGGAAATTTCAACGAGCTTCCGAAACCGGAAAGTCTGGATGATGAGGCAATCGAGGGAGAACTCAAGGCCTTACTCGCCCGGATGGTGATGCATGGGGTCGTGCTCGATGTGTGCGAACACTTTTCTCCGCGAGACTGCTATACGCTCCTGTTGGAGAAAATCGTTCCGGAGGAAGGAGCGTACAAGGAGTTGTCGGGTACGGGATGGGCGCAGCACTTCAGTACCT
The DNA here is from genome assembly GCA_030432675.1 of Candidatus Hydrogenedentota bacterium. Taxonomy (GTDB): domain Bacteria; phylum Hydrogenedentota; class Hydrogenedentia; order Hydrogenedentales; family JAEUWI01; genus JAEUWI01. The sequence goes on from JAUIMA010000024.1 coordinate 10,765, forward strand.
GGGAGTACTGCAAGCAGTGCGACGAAGAGTTTGAAAAACGATTTGAAGCGGAGGCGCGTCGGGAGCAGTCTGGCGAGTAGCCAGGTTTACGGCGTTTGGTTTCGAAGACTATCGACAGGAGTCCTATGAGTCTCAGTTTGAACGATGGACCAGTCGCTCCCCTCGGGACGCGTGTATTTCGTCGGGCGGCCCGTGTCGTTTTTCCGCTGCTGCTGGTCCTGTTGCTGGTCGCGTGGCTGGCGAATCACCAGTTTGGAAAAATGGTTGTCGAGGCGGATTTTGTCTGGGACGGTCTCGATATCGTGATCGTGGGCCTCTTTGTAGTGTTGAGCATGCTGGTGATGGTGGGCGGGCTGATCGTGGCCTATCTCTGGGAGCAGCGGGTTATGGCGACCTGCGCGCTGGAAGAGAATCAGGTATTGTTCGATGCTTTCAGCAGCGCAGTTGACTGTCCGATTGTCGTCTGGACTGCCTCGGGCGTGTATCTCGATGCAAACCCGGCTTTTGCCGCCTTGATGGGCGTCTCCCGAGAGGAGCTCATTGGGGGAGGGCGCGTGGACGGTCTGGCGACTCCCCCGGGCCGCGAGATGGCGCAGTTTATTGCATCCGTCAACCATGGCGAACGTGAAGAGGGGAAGGAGCGCCACGAATTGACCCTGGTGAATACGGCGGGAGAGCAACTCCGGTATGTGATATCGCTGGCGCGATTCAGCCGGAGCGGGACCGATGATGTGGCCACCTTAGGGATCATGGCTGACTGCACCCATCAAAAGGCGGTGGAGAAGGATCTGTTGCAGATTCGTGCGGCGCTGGACGATTCTGCCGACGCGGTACTCATAACCGACGTGTCGGGTACGCCCACCTACATTAACGCGGTTTTTGGCTATTGGTTTGGCTATACGCCGGATCAGATTGAGTCGATAGATTTGGATCGCATCTATGGCGGTCCGGGAAGCTTTCAGGAGCTCGCCGCCCCCCTCTTGGAGGGAGAGAATGTTTCCAGGGACATGGTGCTATCGACTTATTTCGAGCGGCTATTCCACGTCCATCTTCGGGGAAGTGCTATCGTCGACGAGCATTTCGAAATTGCGGGAACCTTGTTTCTCCACACCGACGTGACCGAGCAAAAGCGTCTGGAAGCGGAGCTGGAGCAGTTGTCGCGCATCGACGGACTGACGGGGATTCACAACCGTCGTTCTTTTGACGACCGTCTGGCCCACGAGTGGCGTCGGGCCCGCCGGGAACAGTCGCGCCTTTCGCTCATTATGCTGGACATCGACGCTTTCAAACGCTACAACGATCACTATGGCCATCAAGAGGGCGATGCCTGTCTGAAGCAGGTCGCCGCGGGAATCGCCGAGACCTTCCAGCGCCCAGGTGATTTCGTAGCGCGTTACGGGGGCGAAGAGTTTGCTGTCATCATCGCCGACGAGGGGGATGCGCTTACCGTGGCGCAGGCGGATCGATTGCGGGCACACATCGAAGCGATGGCCCTTCCGCACGCCGATTCGCCCACGGCGGACGTGGTGACCGTCAGTATCGGGTTAGCGACTATGACGCCGGATGAGGCCGATGATGTGGCCTCCCTGATACAGCGTGCCGATGATGCGTTGTATCGCGCGAAGGAAGAGGGACGAAACCGGGTCTGTCATAATGGCGTGGAGTTGTCATAGGAAGTGGGGCCGCCCCGATAGCTATTGGTGCCGTTACCGCCCCTATTCACTCCGAAGTGCGTCAAAGTGCTCTTTGCGGAATCCCAGCAAGATAGCACCGGTCGTGCACCCGACGGAAATAATAAAGACCAGAATTGCGAGCTGAACCTGAATGCCGACATCAACCGAAGATTGGGTGGCGAAGAGGGCGGGGATGACGGCGAAGGAGGCCGCCACGATGCCGGTGCCGAGTCCTGCGAGGAGCAGGAATCCGTACTCCACGTAGAGCATCCGAATGATGGCGTGGTGCTGAAATCCGAGGGCGCCCAGCATGGCGAGTTCACCGCGGCGCTCAAGCAGATTGCGTAATACCACGATGCCCATGCCCACACTACCGATGGCCAGGCCCAGCCCACCCAGCACAAGGAACATGGCGAGATAGGTGGTCTCCACGGCGTAGAATTCCAAAATGCGATCCACGGGGGGAAAAGCGTCCAGTCCGTAGCGCTCATAGTTCCTGTTGAGGGCCTGGGCCGTCTCATCGGTCGTGCCGTCTGCGGCGTCAATAAGGAACATGCGGAAGCCCTCTTCGGCGGGGAAGAGGCGGGTAAAGTTTTCGTCGCTCAACAGGATTTTTCCCTGAAAGACGCTGAGGCGCATGGGCAGGGCACCGACGAGTTGAACGGTCACCTCTTCGCCGGAGGCGTTTTCATAGAGGAGTTCACCGCCGCCTTCCAGGGCGGCTTTCTTCTTGAGGGTCCACATGGCGGTATTGGCATCACCGGCCAGGGCGGGGATAGCCCCGTTGGGCAGGGTGACATTGAGGCGCTCCCACAGTGCCCGGGCTTCCTCCTCCGAGGCAAAGGCGCCCCGGCGAATAAAGTCGTCCACGTGAATGCCCACGACGCCGGGTTGTTGCGAACTGTTGAGGTTGAGGCAGCTGGCGTCGGCGCCATCGCGCACTTTGATGGCGGAAACCGCCTCCTTCCCGGCGATGCCGTCCAGCACCGGTTTTTCCAGCAGGGGAAAGGTGCTCTCTGCCAAGAGGTCAAAGCCGCCCGTGCCGGCGGAACGCTGGTGGGCGTTGGCCTGGAGATCCTCCTGCATGGCCGACACGGCAAAAACGAGGAATGCCCCGCCTGCGAGGAGTGAGAGGGTGGCAATGCTCCGTCCGCGCCGTCGTGCCACATTTTGCAGGGCGAGGCGTGGGAGGGTCAGGCGGGTGCTCTCGCCGGTGCCGAGACGCATGAGTACATAACGGCAGAGCAACAACACGGCAGCGAGCAATAGACTGCCTGCGCCAAAGCCCAGCAGGGATGCGTTGTGTACCTGGGTTACGAGGAGTCCTACGAGGGCCAGCAGGGCGAGGGCCACGCCACCGAGGCCGCTGATAAGGCTCAAGCCCTGGGCGCGCCCGTCACCACTCGTGCGCAGGGCCTGCGAAAAGTCGGTTTGCAGGAGCTCTCGGGCGGGCCGCTTCAGGTGACGTCGCAGGGCGATATACATGGTGACCATGGCGCACGCGACACTGATGACCGTCCCGAGGACCAAGGTGCTCGTCGTGGCGTGGTAGCGGATTGCCGCATTGGCCAGGGCGCCTTGCCAATAATGTGCGAGGCCAAAGAGGAGGGCACGGGTGTAGAGGGTGGAAAGGGCAGCACCCAGCAGGGCACCGACGGTGGCCAGAAGCAGCCCCTCGGTAAGGTACAGGCGTCGAACGTGTTTGGGGAGGAGTCCCACAGCGAGGAGCATACCCATTTCACGGGTGCGGTGCTGAATGCCGAAGACGAAGAGGAGGCCGGTGAGAATCAGGGCAGCAAGGATGATGAAAAAGCTCATCCCGATGAAAAGGCCACCGAAATCCATGGCGTTATTGACGGCTTCCTGGGCCTGGGCCCGTACCGGTTGGAATTCGAGTCCCATGAGTGTCGGGTCGAGTGCCGCGGTTAGCGCACTAGTCAGGGCGGGGATGTCCGCCTCGGTTCCCGGATAACGGATGGCGGTGTAGGCGCCGAACCGGTTTGCCCACATGTCCTGTCCCGCCGCCAGGGTAATGAGCCCTTTGGGCAATTGCCGGTAGGCGTCCCAATAGGCCTCATTGGCCTCGTCTTCCAGTTTCTCATCGTCCATGGGCATGCCGACGTCCCAATCGGCACAACTATCCACATCACTGAGACCGGGGAAAACGGGCATCATGGCGCGCTCTCCCTCCAGGTCTTCCATCTCGCGGATGGAATGGATCCTAAAGTCCCGGGTGTGTTCTACGAATTCGTTGGCGGGCGTCAGTTCATAGTAGGCCACCGTCACCGTGTCACCGACTGTCAGGGCCAGCTGATCGGCGAGCCAGCGGTTTGCCACCATTTCGTCATCCGCCATGCCGTCGGGAACCGGCCCGGCCGTCATGAAGGAATAGGGCGTTGCACCGCTTGCACTCTCGATGCCATTGACCAGATAGGTGAGTGCACCCGTTGCACCCGGCTGCGCCAGGGCGACCTGGGCCACGTCTTCGGCGATGTACACCCCATCGGACTCCAATTGCACGATGTCCCCCGGGTAGGCTTCGAGGGAGAGGCCGGAATCGGAAGGTCGCCATACCGCTTCTAAGGCTGCCTGAAGGCGCTCGGTTGGAGTGTCCTGGGCCGAGAGGAAGAGATTGACTTTGGCGGGGAGTTCCAACTGCTCTTGTAGTGCATCACGCTGAATAAAAGCATTGTAAGGTGCGATCTGAGTGGGTGCGAGACTGAAGCGCCCCATACTGTCATCGGGCAGCACGGTCTTTACCGTGTAGCTACGCCGGACCGAGCGATCATCATCCCGCGCCGACAGGCCCGCATCGCGCGGTAGGAGCGATGGTTTTTCCACGCGGAGGGCCACTTCATCCCCTTCGGCGGCACCGAGGGCCTCGGCGAGTTTTTGACTGAGGGCCACTTCATCGGCCTGCAGGGAAAGGGTTTCCCCGTAGCCGAGGTCCCAGAAGTCGTCGCTTACGCCTACCACATCGACGCGGTTGACCTGTTGCCGGTCATCGGCTTGGTCGCCCTGGGTGATGGCCATGCCACGGAGGGCCAATGCGGCGACCACCTGGCTGGCGGTGTTTTCGTGCAGGCGTTCGGCGAGCTGCTGGTCTACATAGTTCGTGCGGGTGCTGATGGCATGTTGGGTATGGCCCAGCCGCAATGCGGCGAAGCGATTGAGGGAGTAGTCCACCGAGTCGCCCACCAGGAGCGCACCGGTGAGGACAGCGGCGGCCAGGGCCACGCCGAGGAGTACGCCCAAATGCATCCGCCAGTAATAGCGCAGGCTACTTTTGATTAGGTCGGTCATGCCTCATCCCCCTGGGGGGACAGACGACCGGATTTCAAGGTGTAAACCGTACCCATGCGGGCGGCCACATCGGGCGCGTGGGTCACCACAATCAGCCCCATATTGTGTTCAGCGTTCAGTTCCAGAAGGAGGTCGGTCAATGCTCCGGAACCTTCCTCACTCAACGCACCCGTTGGTTCATCGGCGAGGAGGAGAGCGGGTTGGTTGATCAGGGCGCGCACTACGGCGACCCGTTGTCGTTCCCCCCCGGAAAGCTGGCCGGGGCGATGGTTCACCCGATGGCCCAGACCGACCCGATCGAGCAACTGGCGGGCCCGCTCGGGAGCTTCGGGGTCGGGCGTGCCGGCGAGGGTAGGCACGAGGATGTTTTCCAGGGCCGTGCACTGGGGCAAGAGATGATGAAGCTGAAACACAAAGCCAATGGAGCGATTACGGAAGACGGCCCGGGCCGTTTCATCGAAGCCTTCCAGTCCTTCGCCCTGGAAGGTAATCGTGCCACTGGTGGGGGTGTCCAGCAGGCCAATCAGGTTCAGGAGTGTACTCTTACCACACCCGGAAGGGCCTACGATGGCGAGGGATTCACCTGCGTGTACTGCCAGATTGATGTCTTCGAGCACGGCGGTGGGGGTGCCGTCACTGTCGTAGGTCTTGCTGATATTGGAAAGCGAGAGAATGGGGGCGGAGTTGTCCACAATAAAAAAACCTGTCTGGTTGGAAGGAGTCGACGCGTTACTCGGGGGTGCCAAAGGCGCTGAGACTGCCATCATCACTGCCGACGAGAATCATGCCCTCGATGATAGAGGGGGAGGAAATTTCATCACTGACTTCAAAGGACCACAGTTCTTCACCGGTCTCTAAGGCAAGCAGGGAAAGCACACCACCAGCGCCAACTACGACCTTGTCCTGGGCAATTACCGGAGACATGGTGAGGCCTCGTGCGGCGAATTTCCAGCGTAGTTGTCCATTGGCGCGGTCGAGGGCGTAGAAGTTGTCGTCCATGGAGCCAAAAATGACGTGGGTGGGGGAAACGGCGGGGGTCGTAAAGATCTCGCTTTCAGCATCCGTGTTACTCCAGACGATTTCGCCGGTTTTGGTGTCTGCGTGAAAGAGTTCTCCACTGTGGCTACCGGAAAACAGGGAGGAGCCGCGGAAGGCCACGCCCCCGGCTACCTGGTCATCATCGCCGAGGGAGATGTTGTGGAGAATGTCACCGGAGTCGGCAGAAATGACGTGCAATGCCGACGCGCAACTTCCGAATGCGAGGACGCCCGCACCACTGGAAGGGGAGCCGTCGCATCGGTCGATGGGCTCACTTTTCCACAGGGGCGTCCCGTCATTCATGTTCAGACAATGAAGGGCACCGTCATCCTGGCCAATGACATAGACGCGGGCCGGTTGGTCGCCCGAAGCGGGCTGCATGGTGGCCGCGCCGAGAATGGTGCTGTCGATATCGGTCTGCCACTTTTCTTCGCCGGTTGCGGCATTCAGGGCGTGGAGCGTGCCGGCCATGGTGCCGACGAAGACGGTCTCGTCAAAACACGAAACCGGGCCATCGACGCGGGCGGGCTTTTCTGTTTGGTCGACCGGGGACAGACGGGTGAGTTGTCTGGACCAGGCCTTGACGCCCTTGAAGTCGACGCCGAAGACTTCGCCCTTTCCGGTGACGAAATGCACCAGCGACTCGGAGGCGACGGGGCCATGGTAGATCGCGCTATTGGCTTGAAAGCGCCAGAGCCGACTGGGCGCATCGGGAAGGGCCACATCGATAACGCCGGCCAACTGGGTGTCACCGTGATAGGTGGACCACCGCTGCGCTGTCGGCTCGTCGGCAGGTGGAGGCGTCGCGGGCGCACTTTCTTGCGTCGCGGGCGGTAGGGTCTCCGCTGTTTCGGGCGCATTTTCCTTCGGGGCCGACTCCGGGGGCGTCGTCTCGGCCACCGCTGCGAGGCGTGACTCGGGAGATTCGGGAGACTCGGGTAATGGAGCCGATGTGAACCAACCTTGCATGACGCCCCAGCCCAACACGAGGGCGAGGATCACAAAGAAGGGGGCCATGGAAATTAATTTGTCTTTCATGAATTCGTATACCTCGAATAGACCGCGAGCGTACGTTCGGCCATACGCTCGGTTGAGAATTGTTCCTGCACGGCCGTGCGCCCGGCCTCACCGAGGGCCTGTGCCTTGTCCCGATCCAACAAGAGGGTCTCCAGGGTTCGGGTCAATCCGTCGGCCTCGGTGGGATCATAGAGGAGGCCACCGCCCGTAGCGTTGACGACTTCGGGGAAAGCACCCGCAGCGGGCTGCACGACGGGGACGCCCGAAGCCAGGGATTCGATGATAAAGAGCCCGAAGGCTTCCCCTTCTTCTGCGGGGACGGACATGACCGAGATGGACTGGATGAATTTGAGGCGTTGTTCTGCATCAAAGTCATCCAGAAACTCCACGTCGTGTTCCATGCCGTGTTTCGCGAGCTTTTTCTTAAGCCATTTCACGTAGGTGACATCGCCGCCCACCTGACCACCCGTTGCGCGCAGTTTGAGGTCGCCCAGCCGAGGGTGTTGTTTCAGGTGGATGAAGGCGTCGATGAGTTTACCCAGCCCCAGGGAATCGGTCATTTTGGAGAGATAGCCGATGACGGGCGGGTCAAAGGAGAGTTCACTTCCATTTCTTTCTGGCGTCTTAATACCGAGATGGACCACGTGGACTTTATCATCGGAGAGGGCCATCCGTTTTTTCATGACGTCGGCATACCATTGGCTCACCGCGACAAAAGCGTCTACGTCGTTTCCACAAGCCGTCATGGCTTCCCAACATAACTGACGATAGGGCTCATCGATTGCTTCGATCCAGGGTTCTTCATCCTGGAGACTGCAAAAGAGCGGACAGTTTAGGGCTTCTTTCAGCGTGCGGGCCATACCCAGGAGGAGCGCATTGGACAGATGGACCACATCGGGTTTTTCCTGATCGCGCAGCCAGGTGATCATGCGGTCCAACTCTTTTTTCTGGTGCCCTTCCGGGCCCTCCAACATGGAGAGGGTCATGGGACCTAGCCCTGCGGCTTCGGTGCTGCCTTCTTTTTTGGCCGCTTGGCGGAGCATCCACGCTCCGTCAAAGAACTTGTCGAGCCAACGGGGCGTGCGTCGGAAGAGGGGAAACTTCTGCTGAAGGTAACAATTGATGCCGCCGAAGAACACGGGCGTGTCGTCATTGATATCGGGCGCATCCACCAGGAGGGGCAGATAGACCGGTATCATCAGCACCTCGTGTCCTTCTCGGCGCAAGGTGCGGACGAGCTCGATATCGCGCATGCAGTTCTGGCAATAGAAGGTGCCGCCGGTGCCGGGGACGATATAAACGATTTTCATGGTAGTCCTTGTCCGGTTTACTTCGTGCTATAACAAATTCTGGAAGGCCTGGGGCGCACCACCAAGGGGGCGACGGGTGATCAGGAAGCCTTGAGGTCGAGGCACTTCATTTCACGTTGACTGCGTATTACGAGCTTACCATTCGAGAGGGCCATGGGCGACCAGATCTTTTTCCCGTCGAGCACCTTCGCCTTGGCAATTTCTACGTAGCCGCGTTGCGACGGCGAGATGAGATGGAGGATGCCCGTGTTGCCGTCGAGGTTCAGAATCATGCCGTCGGCAAAGAGCAGGTTGCCCCGTTCAAAGCTGGGGAGTGCGCCGTCATCCTCGGTGCGCCATTGCACTTTACCGTCCAGTGTCATGCAGACCATGCCATCACGACGGCGATTGCCATTGCTGTTGGCATAGAGGGCGTTTTCAATGACGAGGGGTTGGTGAATCTGGCTACCGACTTCGTCTGTGGTAAAGAGCTCCTTCACACGGAAGGCCGAACCCTGTCGGGCCACCTGGATCATGGCCGAACCCGCGCCGTATTCCCCGGTGATAAAAAGACGGTTGTCGGGGAGAGGCGTAGCGTTGGGAATGGGGATTTTGCAGTTCCAGTCCTCATAGGACCAGAGCAGCCGTCCGTCATCCAGGGCGATCCCGGAGACCGTGCCTCCCTTGCCGCCTGGAGCGGTAATCATGACGACCTGATCTTCTCCGTCGAGGGTGGTCACCAGCGGAGAAGAATAGCCGACCCCGTCGAGATCGGCGTTTGCCCACACCTGCTTGCCCGATTTCTGGTCATAGGCCGCCACAAAGGCGTCGGGGGCCTGGGGTGCTACGATGACCAGGCCCTTATACAAGACGGGGGATTGGGAAAAGCCCCAATTGGGTAAACCCATCTTATGCTCATTGCGGAGGTCGTGCTGCCAGGCGATCTTCTGGGTGGCGCGGTCATAGCAGGTGAAGTGCCCCATGAGCCCCACGGTGTAGACGTGGGTTTCGGTGACCGTGGGGGTGGTCCGGGAGCCATCATGACTGGTGGAGCCGGGGGCCTCATAGCCCACGGTCCACAATACCTTGCCGGAGTCGAGCGCCAGACAGCGGAGCACATCGCGGGCATCGTCTTCCCGGTCGAGGAAATAGACTTCGCCATCGCGAATGGCGGGGCCCCCAAAGCCCTCTTGCGCTGTAAAGGTCCACAGGGTGTTTGGGCCCCCCGCGGGCCAATCCCGAAGGAGGCCGGTTTCCGGGGAGGTGCCGTTTCGGTCGGGTCCCTGAAACTGGGGCCAATCGGCCGCCATCGTCGTGGCGGGCCAGGCCAATGCGGTGGCGAGAGCGCAGAAAAGAGAGGCGCGCAGCATCGAGCTTAACATGGTAATACTCCTTGGTGATTTCCGTCCCGCCCCGCAGGGACGCGTCGGTGCGCGCCATACTTGCAGCCGCGCAGAGTCTTCGTTTAGAGTTGTATTCACGAGCGGCATCCCTTTGTTTCAACGACGCGATACCGTATCGATAGTATAGGGCAAACTACTACCGCGTCCACAGTTTTGCCCGTGAGGTAAAACAGACGCTTCCAGGTGCGACAGAAAAGGAATTGATGATGAAATTGAGTGCCATTCGCAGTCTCCTGACCGTGATGACCCTGGCCGTGTGCGCGGCTCCATCAGCAAACGGGGAAGATTGGCCGCACTTTCGCGGCCCCCAATTCAACGGCACCAGCAGCGAGACCGGGCTGCCTGGCGTCTGGAGCAAAGATCATGTTGTCTGGACGGCTCCCATGCCGGGTCCCAGTTCCGCATCGCCCATCGTTCTGGGGGACCGGGTCTATTGCGTGTCCAACAGCGACGAAATGGAATCCCTCACGGCCTTCTGTATCAATCGTGACACCGGCGCCGTGATCTGGCAGAAGGAATTTGCCGACGGGGTAGAGCAGCCCCGGCGCAACACATTGGCCTCACCCTCGCCGGTGACCGATGGAAAGCAGGTCTATTTCACCTTCGGCACGGGCGATTTGATTGCCACAGACCTGGACGGGAACGTGGTCTGGAAGCTGAACCTCATCGACAAGTATGGCCCTATCAGCCAGCAATTCGGGTATAGCGCCACGCCCCTCTATTTTCAGGAAAAACTCTATGTGGCCGTCATGCGGGGCCAGTGGGATCGGAAGCAGCTGGACGACTTCACGGACGAAGACTCGTTTATCCTTTGCTTCGACCCGAAGACGGGGAAAGAGATCTGGAAAAAGCACCGGGACAGTGACGGTGCCGACGAAGCCTTTGATTCCTACACGAGCCCCATGCCCTATGAGCACGACGGGGTATCCGCGATTATCACCCAGGGTGCCAACTATGTAATTGCCCATGACCCCAAGACGGGGGATGAACTATGGCGTCAGAACCACAACCCGGAGCGCGGTCGCATGTGGCGCCTGATTCCGTCGCCCGTGATGGCCGACGGGCTGGTTATTGGGGTGCAGCCCCGGGGGCTCTCGCCTTTCGCCATTCAGCCGGCGGCAGGAAAGTCCTTTGCCTTCGATGAATCCCTGTGGATTTATGACGGCAAGACCACTGACGTGCCCACGCCTGTCTATGAGGACGGCCGGGTCTACCTGCTCAATGGCGTGCGGAAGTTGCTGTATTGCCTTGATGCCAAGACGGGCAAGGAATTGTGGGTCGGCGAAGTGGATGCCGATAGCCGCATCTGGGCTTCCCCCGTGGTTGCGGATGGGAAGATGTATTGCCTGACGCAGGATGGCCAGGTGGTGACCATGCGCGTGGGTGAGCAATTCGAGATGCTTTCCACGGTGAGTTTTGGCGGGAAAGAATGTAAGTCCACCATCGCCATTTCGGACAAGAAATTGTTCATCCGTACGTCGGATGCCCTCTACTGTGTGGCGGCGGGTTGAGCCCGGTTTAGACGGTATGGTAAGCGGGCGGGTCCATCGGGACCTGCCCGTTTTTCATTGGGTTGGAAGGCGAGCGTTGGGGGGGGCGCGCTGTTTTGGGTCTGGCCTGACTCACGCTACTCCTCCTTTCCGTTGTATACTGTTGCTTTGCCTCTATTGACCTCTGTTCGGGTGCTTTACTGAATGAATCCATGGGGCGCACGGACCGAAAACAAACCGGCAGGGAAGTCGTTCAATGAAGAAAATTCAAATACT
>JAUIMA010000567.1 GCA_030432675.1 Candidatus Hydrogenedentota bacterium
CATGCCCGAAAGTAGACTCAACCCACCCCTAACCCCTCCCAGGAGGGGAATTCAATACCAATCTTCTCACCGGTTCCAGAGAACTTAAATGTCCGCAATTCTAATTCACACCACCAGGTACTCATTCCACGCACACCAAGGGTCCCAATGTTTCCATGCGGGTGTCCCCGATTCCCTGCACGTTGCGCAGGTCCTCCACACTGGCGAAGGGTTGTTGTTCCCGGTAGCGGATAATTTTTTCTGCGGTCTTTGGCCCGACACCGGGCAACTCTTCCAATTCTGCGGATGTTGCGCGATTGAGATCGACACAGGCCGAGGCTGAGAGATTGGCCGGAGCGTTGGTTTGGGATGAAGCTTCCCGCTCGATCCATCCCGAACGGGTGTAGGCTGATGGATTTAATTGGGCGGCCGTCGCTCGGTAGGGAGCCTCGGGAGTGTTCTGTTCGGGTACGGTGAGTACACTTCCATCGTGTAACGGCGCGGCTACATTGAGGTCGCGAATTTCCGCAGCCGGCGTAGCGCCACCGGCGCGTTGCAGCGCCTCGTAAAGTCGGGTATCCGGGGGGAATTCATAGGCGCCCGGACGTTGCACCGCCCCTTGAATCTCCACTTGAATCGTGGTGGTGGCGGGCGTTGTGGGCGCCGGTGCAGACCCCGCGCTGAGGGGGGCTACCATGGGCACGGATTCTGCTGATTGGGCGATGGACTGGTCTTCGTCGCATCCCTGGAACGAACCCACAACCATCATGCTCAAAAAGTAACGTCGTAGTGAACGCCATCGCTTGTCCATCCAAACAACTCCCCCACGTGACTGTAGCGCCGGTCAGCCGGTTGGCGCGGCACCATCCAACACGCGGCGTAAGGTTTCGGCCAATTGAGAGATAATTACGGGCTTTGCGACCACCTCGCGAATCCCGGCCTTTTGAATGTCGGCACCATCGACATTCTGACTGAAGCCCGTAAACAGGATGACCGGAAGATCGGGGCGGATTTTGAGAATACGCCGGGCCAGATTCACCCCGCTCATATCCGGCAGGTGATGGTCGGTCATAATGATGTCGTAGGCATTGGGGTCCGCCTTTATGAACGCGAGCGCATCGGCGGGATGGCCTGCAGAATGCACCGTATATCCCAGCTGGGTCAATGCACGCTCACAGAATCGCCGCACGGGTTGTTCATCGTCTATCACGAGAATTCGCTCTGTACCACGGGGCAACGATGCGCCACGCTTCTTATCCCGGTGTGCTACCGCATCGACCCGGGGCAGGTAGGTCGAGAAGACCGTTCCCTGGCCAAGCACGCTGTCGACGAGCACTGCGCCACCATGATCGGCCACGATGCCGTAAACCATGGCGAGTCCCATACCCGCTCCTTCTCCCGGGCCCTTTGTGGTGAAAAAGGGGTCGAAGATGCGCCGGGCCACACTGGGTGTCATTCCATGTCCCCGATCCGACACGGTCAGTTTGACATACGGTCCGGGCCGCAGTTTCGGGTTTGTCGCCGCAAACCGGCGCGTCACGTCGACATCCTCCAGCCGCACTTCCAGGATGCCGTCTCGCTCGGCCATGGCTTGCAGGCCATTGGTGCAATAATTCATGATGACCTGATGCATTTGGGTGGGGTTGGCCATGACCATGCCGCTTTGGGGGTCGATACTATCAACAACCCGGATGCTCGACGGTACCGAGGCCCGGAGCAGGCTCAAGACTTCGTGGGCGATAACATGGAGGACCAGTGGCTCGTGTTCCTCTCCCGACTGTCGGCTGAAGGCGAGAATTTGTTTCACCAGGTCCTTAGCACGGTGGGCCGCACCCAGAGACTCGCGCAGATCTTCCAAAATTTCATCTATGTCGGGGGTGCCGTCGGTAAAGGCCTGAATCGACATGTCGGTCAAACCGATAATGGCGGCGAGGATGTTGTTAAAGTCGTGGGCGATGCCACCGGCTAAAACCCCCAGGCTTTCCAGTCGCTTCGAATGCTGGAGGGCCTGTTCCGCTTGCTGTTCCACGTTGTCACTTTGTACCTGCTCGGTCACATCACGCACTGTGCCCAGAAGACGTGCCGGTCGGCCTGACTCATCGGGTAGGACGATGCCTTCGTCTTCGACATGCCGAAACTTTCCGGAGGCGTGGTAGATCCGAAAGCGCCGCTGGTAGGATGTCAGGTTTTCCATTGTTTGGGCCAAGCCAGACAAGACGGCGGGTCGGTCATCGGGATGGATCGCATGCAGCAGTGAGCGACGGCCCAGCCCTTCGATTTGCGCCTGTGAGAGGCCGGTCATTCCCAACATGTCTCCGCACACGTGGATTTCGCCGCTTTCCGGTGTCAGGACATAATCAATCTGTCCCCGCGCACTTGGTCGATCACTTGGGGAGTTTCCCGAGGGAGTCGCGTGGCTGTGGAGTACTCCCTCTCGAATGCGAACCAGCAGAATGACGTACGCCTGGTCACTGTAATTGTAGAGGCGTGCCGATAGTAGCGCGGGGATCTGTTGGCCATCGCGGGACATCAAAATGGATTCAAAGAAGAGATGGCGATAAATCTGGAGGGCTTTGAACCGAGACTCTACGTACTTCACGCGATGGGACTCGAAGATATCCTTGGGCTGAAGTTCCATAAATTCGTTTCGCGGGTAGGCGAGCAGATGGCAGAGCTGGTTGTTTACCTCGGTGATGGTAAAGGGGGCATCGCCCTGTTCCACGTCAAAGACCAGAATTCCGTCGGAGCAGGCGTTAAAGACCTGTCGAAATCGCTCATCACTCTCGTAGAGCCGTTCGCTGCGCTGGGTGACCAACTTGGTCAACTGGTGATTGGCCAGGTGGAGACGGGCGGAGTCCGCCGAGGCCGAGCGGCAACGTTGGGCAATTTCGAGACCATTCACGGGTGCTACGGCAATATCGAAGTCGTAGGTTTCCGCCCGTTTGAGCCATTCCGCACCGGATTCTTTTTGCGGAATAATCCAGAGTAGATGAATCGTGGGATCACACTTGCGGATGAACTCGGTGACCTGGTCCGGAGCTGCATCTTCCTGACAGAAATCGGTGTGTATTACGACGTTGCGCGGCCGCTCCGTATGGAGTACGTGCTCCAGGGTCTCCAGATTGTCTGCCAGAAAGATGGACGTCTCTGGAAGGTAGGTTCGTATCTTCTGGTTGAGCTGGGTGCGTCGGGAGGGTGCTCCTGCCGCTACGACAATATTCATAGTATCCATCCGTGGCACCATGTCCCATTCTGGTTGTGCACCGCTCCGGGGAATGTGGGCATCCTCCCGATTGTTAACCTACTATAGCACTCCGTTGAGCCGTTTTGGACGAATCTTTGCGGAGTGTGCCTGGCATGCGGGTGATGTCGGTCAGGACGACATGGTATACTCTCCCTCAGGCTGCGCCCGATTTTCAACTACAACACGCTGTTTAGTAAGCATAAGGAGTTTACCCATGCCACCGATTTATGATCCAGAACAAGTCCGTCCCATGTGGGAAGAATTGGCCAACGTGGGCGTTCGGCCCCTGACCACGGTCGAAGACGTTGACGCTGTACTGGGAAAAGACAGCGGCACGGTATTGTGTGTCGTGAACTCGGTTTGTGGCTGCGCTGCAGGCGGTGCTCGACCGGGGGTTTCCCTGGCACTTCAGAGTGAAACGATTCCCGACGAGTTGGTCACGGTATTTGCCGGGATGGATCAGGAAGCGGTTGCGCAGGCCCGGGACTATATGGTCGGTGTGGTGCCCTCTTCCCCATGTATTGCCCTCTTCAAAGACGGCAAGCCGATTCATGTATTGGAACGACGCCATATCGAGCGCATGACCGCGATCGACATCGCAAACAATCTGACCGCCGTGTTCAAGGAAACGTGCGACCGCAAGGGCCCTTCGGTGGCTCCGGAAGTATTCAACAGCAATGAGCATGTCGATACCTGCGGCTCCAGCATCAGTCCCTATCAGGGCGACTGAGCACATATCGGCCCACTAGGAACAATGTATGTGCGCG
>JAUIMA010000568.1 GCA_030432675.1 Candidatus Hydrogenedentota bacterium
CTATACCGTAGAAAAAGCTATGGAGCTGGGCGCCAAAGTCGTTACCCTTTCCGACTCCGGTGGTTTTATTCACGATCCGAATGGATTCACCCCAGAGAAACTGGCCTTCGTCAAGGACTTGAAAGAAGTCCGGCGGGGGCGTATCTCAGAGTATGTGGACCAGTTCAAAGGAAGCACCTTCCACGCCGATCAGCGCCCCTGGGGGGTACCCTGCGACGTGGCCTTCCCCTCGGCAACTCAGAACGAAATCAATGCCGAAGAGGCCGCCACGTTGTTGAAGAACGGCGTTCAAGCGGTCAGCGAAGGGGCCAACATGCCGACTGTGTTGGAGGGTGCCCATCAGTTCATTGACCCCAAAATCCTCTATGGCCCCTCGAAGGCAGCCAACGCAGGGGGCGTCGCCGTCTCCGGCCTCGAACAGAGCCAGAATGCCCTCCGTCTTTCCTGGAGCCGCGAAGAAGTCGATACGCGGCTACAGGGCATCATGATGGACATTCACAAACAGTGCGCGGCCCATGGCGTTCGCGCTGATGGCTCCATCAATTACGTGCAGGGCGCCAACATCGCCGGTTTTATCAAAGTAGCAAACGCCATGCTGGCTTACGGCTGTGTGTAACCGGATTGGATGACAGGATGCCCGATTTTTTTGAACGTAGTTTAATTGTCCATGAACATCTCCGTGGTAAGATTGGCACGGTCAGCAAAATGCCGATCGTTGATCATGATGACCTTTCACTTGCCTACACTCCGGGCGTCGCCCGTCCCTGCAGTGTTATTGCGGAAGACAAGGAAAAAGCCCGGGATCTGACCTTGAAGCGCAATTCGGTTGCCGTCGTAAGCGATGGCTCCGCCGTGCTCGGACTTGGAAATATCGGTCCCTATGCCTCCATCCCCGTGATGGAAGGCAAGGCCCTCCTCTTCAAAGATTTCGCCCGCATCGACGCCTGGCCCATTTGTCTGGACACGCAAGACGTGGACGAGATCGTCAACACCGTTCGCCTCATCGCACCGGTCTTTGGAGGCATTAATCTGGAAGACATCTCTGCCCCCCGCTGCTTTGAAGTGGAAGAGCGCCTGCAGGACATTGGTATTCCCGTTTTTCATGATGACCAACACGGCACCGCAATTGTCTTGTTGGCAGCCCTGTTTAACGCCAGTAAACTGGTGGGCAAGGAAATGGATTCCCTGCGCGTCGTCATTAACGGCGCGGGCGCGGCAGGAACGGCCATCGCAAAATTGCTTCGCTGCGTAGGTCATGACCCCAAGGTCTGCACACCCGTTGCCGATGCCATCGTGTGTGACTCCAAAGGCGCCATTCACGCGGGAAGACAAGACCTCTCCGGGTATAAGAAAGAGATGCTTTCCTATACCAATCGGGGAAATCGTTCCGGCAGTCTGGAGGAAGTACTGGTCGACGCCGATGTATTCATCGGCGTCAGTAAGGGCGACCTGTTGCAGGCGTCCCACATCCGGACGATGGCCAACGATGCCATTGTCCTCGCCATGGCCAATCCTACCCCTGAGATTATGCCCGACGAAGCCCGCAAGGGCGGTGCGGCCGTGATAGGTACGGGACGGAGCGACTTCCCGAATCAGGTGAATAACGTGTTGGTGTTTCCCGGCATTTTTCGGGGTGCCCTTGACGCCAAGGCCCCCACGATTACGGAATCGATGAAAATGGCCGCCGCCCGCGCCCTCGCAGACGCCACACGGAATGTGAGCGTCAATAAGATTCTTCCCGATCCCCTGGACCGCACCGTGGCGTCTCAGGTGGCCCTTGCCGTCAGTGAAGCCGCCCTTCCGCCGGACTAATACTTTGGCGTTAGCTAAATCAGCCTCATTTTCCCCGCAGTGACCGGATAGACTGCGGGGATTCTTTTTGGCCCAGCCGAGTACGCTGTCCCCGCTATATGGGGCGCTCGGCACGTTTCTTGCCATCTATCTGGTGTAATCCGGTTTTTATCGGTCTTTGCCTCCTTACAATAAATCGTAGCCCCCGGGGCATCGGCCACCATCATTGAACTTATCCCGGATCTAAGTACAGGAGGATGAGCAAATGAACGCTGTGGAAACAGAATACGAAGCCTGCATTGCCGCGTGTCAGGAATGTGTGGTGGCCTGTGAGGTGTGTATATCCCACATGCTTGTAAAGAAAAGTAACAATGATTGTCCCAACTGCTGCAGACAGTGCATCGCGGTTTGCAACATGTGCATCGGAGCGCTCTCGGGAGATTGGCTGCATACCGACAGCATCTGCAAACTAACCTCTGAAGTGGCCGCCTGGTGCGCCTGTAATTGCCGGGAACATGATAATGAGGCGTGCCAACACTGCGCCGAGGCCTGCGAACGTTGCGCAGCGACCTGTCGGGAGTTGGTGGCCTGCTAGGGCGTACTCGCGCCAGGATCGACCATTTCCTCGCCTTGGACAACGTCCAACCACCCCGGTATCCACCACATCAATCACTATCATCGGCCCGAAATCGTAGAACAGTCTACGATTCGGGCCTATTTTTTCCCAAGCCGACGCACTGTGTTCGCAGAGTTCAAGGGTGACTGCATCTGCCCGTCGGCAACTCTCTGTGTCGAGTCCCTTGGAAACTGCGCTACCGCGAAAGCCCAGCTTCCCCGGAGGATTCTTGCTCCCCCCTATGCATGCCTGCGTCTCACCCCATAGCCCAGTGAATACAAAAGGCCGGAGAGGCGACCACGAAAGTGAACGCCTCTCCGGAATAACGGGATGAAATTCCTTGATGGGGTGACTGCTACGTCACGGTCACCACATAGGTTACGTTGCGCAGGGCCTCTACATTGCCGGCCACGGGGGTGTGCGCATGGAGACTTACCACATGACTTCCGCGCTCGCTGAATTCATAGGTGAGGGTATCTCCCTTGGCCACTTCCTTACCGTCGACGCTCCAAACGTAATGGGAATAGCCGATGGGGGCGACGAACTTCTGCGCCGTGTTCTGTTTGACTTCGCTGTGTACCGGGGGCTCCGCAACCACGTTCGTGGCGCCAAATCCGGCGGCTACGACACGGTCTCCTTCTTTTTCGACGTAGGTAAAATCATAGATTCCAGGTTCCGTGAACGTATAGTTCATCCGGGCATCACCCACACCGACCTGAATCGCTGTGCCGTTGACTGCCCAGGCGTAGGTGCGGCCTTTGACCTGGTCCATCGGAACGGAGAGCGTCTGGCCAACGTAGTACACCTTGGGAAGATTCAGGCTCACATACTCCTGACCCAACTGCCGGGTCATGCCAAGACGGGATTTCAGTTCGTCCACGGTAATACCCAGGCGATCTGCGCGGGACTCCAAGCTGCTGTAGAGCTTATCAAGGGGCGCCATCATCGTGACGGTCCCTTTGCCATTGACCGTGTCAATAACCAGGTCGTAGGAGCCAATCTCCAGCAATTCTGAAGGCTGCACCATAACCTGACCGTCCGCCTTTTTAACCTCGATCATGTGGTCATAGTCGTGACCACCCGCCCAGAGCTTGACCGACTTAATGTCGGAAGCGGGCACCGCCTGTCCGTTGTGAACCACCGAAATGGTCTCGGAGGCATCAATTTTGCCAAACTCGATCTGCGTTGGGGTGACCTCAACCGCCGTGGCCGTGAGGGCGCCCAGCATGAGCGCGAAGAGTGCGCCGGGGAACACAAACCCCAGTCGAGGTTGGGTACTTCGGGTCGTATCTACTTCAGGCATGTTACGCATGACATTCTCCTTTTCCGGTAAACGTTACGCGAGAGTAACGGTCTTGTCTGTTATGGGGCGGTGCACGGTGGGCACCTTCGTACCCCATTCAGCGGGTAATATCCTCGGAGAGCTCAGAAAGTTTCTGCTCAAGCTCGTCCATGGCTTCCGCCAGTTCCGACTTGGCCTGCTGCCACTTCTCCCGGGAAGCGTCCTTCAGGGCCTCCCATTCCGCAGTCAGTTCTTCCCGTTGATCCTTCAGGGCCGCCAACGAGTTGTTTAAC
>JAUIMA010000025.1 GCA_030432675.1 Candidatus Hydrogenedentota bacterium
ATTCGTGTCCTTTCGTGGTAAAAGAGCCTTCCCCCACGCCCCTTTCCACACGAAAATCTAATCGATCCCCTCTGGAAACCCCGTCCGGGCGAATGCTATAGTCCCTCTGCGCAAGTTACGTCTTTACCATGAGGGTTTTCCCATGTCTTTCTGGCACCGCTGCATGCGTTTTGTACCATGCACTTCCCTGGTTCTGGCCGCCTCCGTGGCCCTTCCCCCGGCCCACGCCGACTGGCCCACCTACCGCCACGATATCGCCCGTTCCGGCATTGCGTCGGACCCCCTGGGCACGTCGTTGGAGCCCGCCTGGGTCTATCGCGCGGCCCACGCGCCCCAGCCTGCCTGGCCCGGTCCCGCCCGTCGCGACGGATGGCACAAATCAGACCCCCTCAAGGCCCGCATGATTTTCGACTGGGCCTTCCATGTCGTCATGGACCAAAACCATTTCTATTTCGGCTCGTCTGCGGATGACAAGGTCTACGCGGTGGATCTCGCCACGGGCGAAGAAGCCTGGACCTTTTTCACGGGCGGACCGGTTCGTCTGGCCCCCACGATACACGACGGCAAGGTATACGCCGGTTCCGATGATGGCAAGGTCTATTGCCTCGATGCCTCAGGGGGCGAAGAGATATGGCGTCATCAGGTCGCGCCGGACAGCTATCTTCTCCCCGGAAACGCCCGGGTAATCTCGATTTCTCCTGTACGGACCGGGGTCCTGGTGGATAACGGCATGGCCTATTTTGGCAGTGGCGTGTTTACCTTTGAAGGGGCCTACCTCTGCGCCGCCGATGCCAACACGGGCAAGCCCATCTGGAAAAAGAAAATCAACAATACGGCCCAGGGCTATATGCTTGCCTCTCCCGAGAGCCTTTACGTGGCCCGGGCGCGCTTGAATCCCCTCGTGCTCACGCGGGATGCCGGCGACGTGGAATACAGCCACTCCGGTGGTGGCGGCAGCTTTTCGGTCCTGGTGGACGACTACCTCTTCTATGGCCCCGGCCGCACCGGCCAGATCGAAGCCGCCCGCTCCGACAAGGGCCGGCACCTGGTTACCTTCCAGGGCAACGTACTCGTTGTGGATGGCCCCCTGGCCTACATGCAATCGGATACGGAATTGCAGAGCCTCGACCGGGGCCGCTATCTCGCCCTGGCCGAAGAGCGTAAGCTCATCGACATGAAGAAAGACATGGCCAAGCAAAAGCTCAAGGCCCTGAAGAAAGAAGAAGAACAGACCGACGAACTCAAGGCGGAGATGGATGAGCTCGTGGCCAAGATGGAAGGCTACGACAAGGAAATGGCCCCCTATGCAGAGAAAATGGAAGCCTGCATGCGGTGGAAGGTGCCGAGCGCCTATCCCTATTCACTTATCCTGGCTGGAGAGCGGCTCTACGCCGGTGGCCTCAATGAGGTGGCGGCCATAAATCCCGACAACGGCGAAGTCAGTTGGAAGGCACCGGTAGAAGGCCGCGCCCTCGAACTCGCCAGCGCCAACGGCTATTTGCTCGTAAGCACGGATCAGGGCGTCATCCACGCCTTCAAAGAAATTACCCCCCAGATTGCGAAGAAGCAATGAAGCACCTGCCCAGCCCCATGTGCGGAGTATCTCTCATGAACCATTCCCTTAGCGTCCTTTCCCTCCTCTTGGTGGCCTTTTCCGCTGTAGCCGATGACAGTCTCATCGCCCATTGGCGTTTCGACGAGGCCGCCCTGCAAGACAATCAGTTTGCCGAAACGGTCCATGGTGCCCACGTCGCCCTCGAAGGCCCCACCGCCTTTGGCGGCACAGGCGACGACGTTGCCGCTCTGGTTTCCCTCAACGACACCAAGCTCACGGTGCCCGCCGAATCATCCACCACGGCCCTCCCCACCGAAGCCATGACCGTGGCCGTCTGGCTCTCCATCGAGCGGACGGTGGAATGGGCCGACATACTCGGAGCCGCCCAGCGCAATGGAGGGCTGCAAAAGGGCTGGAGCCTGGGCTTTCGGCAATCCAATTTCAGCTTTGGCCTGAGTACCGCCGGAGCCGATGATGGCGATGGCAACATGACCTATGCCCGCTCCCTCCACTCCCTCGAATGGGGCAAGTGGTATCACGTGGTCGGCACCTACGACGGCACGACCCAACGACTCTATGTCAACGGCGAACTCGCGGCCGAAGAAAGCGCACAGAGCAGCGCAATTCTATACCCCGAAGACCCTTCCCTCCTTTTTGCGGGCGGCAGTGACGGCGGCTGGCGTGGCTGGCTCTACGAAAGCGCCATTTACAATCGGGCGCTCAGCGCGGATGAAGTGACCGCAGCCTACAATGCTAAACAGGCCCATTTCCCCACGGCCCTCCATGTAAAGGTCGGCCCCTATCTCCAACGCCTGGACAAGGACCGGGTGCGCATCGCCTGGGAAACGGAAACACCCAGCGCATCGACCCTGCTCTGGGGCGACGCCCTTCCCTTGTCGGCCACCCAGACCAGCGAAGAAAAGCGTAAGCAACATACCGTTGTGGTCGATGGCCTCCAGCCGGAGACGATCTACTGGTATCGTGTCGCCTTCGAAGACGAATCCGGTAAGACCCAATACACCCGGGTCCATGAATTCGACTCCACCTTTGACTACACGCCGGTGCGGGTCACCGCCAAGCCCTTCCCCTATGAAAATGCGGCGGAGCAGGAACGCTTTTCTGCCTTGGCCGAACGGATTCTGAATGAAACGGGTATCACCCAGGGCTATGCCCTGGTGGTTGGAGCAGGCAAAGGCCGCCTCGCCTACGAATTGGCGTGGCAGTCGGACCTCCAAATCATTTGTGTCGATGACGACCCCCAGCAGGTACAGGCCGTTCGTCGTGCCCTCGATAGTACCGGCGTCTATGGCGTCAAAGTCAGCGTTATCGAAGCCGACCTCAATGACCTGCCCATGACCCAATACGTGGCCAACCTGGTCGTCTCCGAAAGCCTGTTGGACGGCGACACGCCGGGCAGCATCGACGAACTCAATCGGGTGACCCGTCCCGATGGCGGAAAACTCTGGCTCCAGTGGGACCCGTCCCACGAGGCCGCCGTTCAGGAATGGCTCGGCACGGCATCGACAGAATGGACCGTCGCTGATAACCGGGCGACCTTCACCCGGCCCATGGTGCCCGGTGCCGGTAAATGGACCCATCAGTATGGCCAGGGCAACAACGCGGCCAACAGCGACGACGCGGTCATTGGCGGGGCCATGGCTGCCTTGTGGTATGGCGAACCCGGCCCCCGCCCCATGGTGGACCGGGGCACCCGCTCTCCCGCCCCCCTCAGCACCCGCGGCCGCCTCTATGTTCAGGGCGACCGACGCCTCTTTGGCATCGATGCCTTCAATGGCACCATCTATTGGGACCTCGAAATCCCCAACCTCCGCCGGGCCAATGTTCCCCGGGATGGCAGCAACATGGTCGTCAACGAGCACACCCTCTACGCCACCGTGCGCGACCGGTGCTGGGTATTGGACGGTCAGACGGGTGCGCTGAAAGCCGCGTTCGAATTGCCCGAAGGCTATCGGGAAGATTATGACTGGGGCTATCTCGCATCGGAAGGTGACGTGCTCTATGGCTCCGCCGTTCGGCGCGGTGGGCTCTTCGTAGGGGCCGACGGCGAATGGTATGACGATCCCGGCAATGAGTCTCAAAAGGTCATCAGCGACGTGCTCTTCGCCATGGACCGCCACTCGGGCGAATTGCTCTGGACCCGGGAAGGCGGCGCGGTTGTGAACTCGACGATCACCCTGGGCGGCGACCGTCTCTTCTTCATGGAAAGCCGGAGCGACGCCGTGATGGCCCTGGATGCGGGTCGTGCGGGCGATGAGATTTCCAAAGACCGCTTCCTGGTCTCCATGGATGCCCAAAACGGGGGCGCCCTCTGGGATCGCCCCTATGGCGAAGACAAGGCCACCTTCGTCATGTACCTCATGTATACGGATGAGCGACTCATTGCGGTGGATTCCTCCGACCGTTGGGAGCTTTCCGCCTTCGGCACTTCCGATGGACAATTGCTCTGGGAGCAGAACTACGAGTGGTTGCGGGACCACCATGGTGGTGCCATGACCCACCCCGCCATCATCGGCGACATGATTATCGCCGAGCCCAAGATCGTCAGCCTGAGTTCCGGCGAAGTCCTCCGCGACGTGCCGGACCGCAACCACGGCTGTGGCACCCTGGCCGCCTCGCGGGACACCATCCTCTGGCGCGATGGCAACCACGGCATGTGGAACGTGGAAACCGACGAGCGCACGGTGTGGAATGACTTCCGTCCCGGTTGCTGGTTGGGCCTCATCAGTGCCAACGGACTCTTGCTCGCCCCCGAGACGAGCGCGGGCTGCTGGTGCGCCAGTCAGCCCTTGCAGACGTCGGTCGCCTTTGCAAAAGCCGACGCCGCGCGGTGAGGGAAATGGTACGTGTGGGACCGGTGTGACCTATGGGACCAGTAGGACGAAGAATGCCCCCTCACGACACATCAAGACGTAAAAGACCCACGGGTCTTACGGGCCCCTACAGGTCCCACAACGCAGGATAACAACAGCATGACCAAACTGACTTTCAAAACCCGCGCGCTAAGCCTCGTCCTCCTCGTGGCCATCGCGCTACCTGCCATGGCGTGCCGATACTCGGTGCGCGAGGTCGGTTTCGTCGACCTGGATGAAGCCCCCTATCAATTCTATCTCTATCCCGGCGATGCCCCGGCCGATGTAGTAGCCCGGGTCAAGCGGGCCGCCTACACCGCCTTCATCGATGCCCACGTGCTCATCCATGAGGTGGGGCCCGACAGCCCGCCGGAAACGGACTACGCAAAACGCCACCACCTGGAGACCTTTCCCGCCGGCGTTTTCGTCGCGCCCGAAGGACAGTCTCTTCCCGTGACCTTCCCGGAAGCCGCCCTCGCGGATGACGACGCGTTGCTCGCCCTCCTTCATCCCCTGGTGACGTCCCCCAAGCGGGATGTGCTGCTCGAAAAGGTCATCGAACCCTTCTGCACCCTCCTGCTGATTCACGGCGACGACGAAAAGCTCAATGTCACGACGAAGGCCCGCATCGAAGCGGCCATCGTCGAATTGACCGACAACATGGACCAGCTCGAAAAAGGCACCGAGGTCCCGCCCCAACTGGTGGAGCTGACCATCGCCGAGCGGGCCACGGAAGTCCCCCTCCTCTGGAGCCTCGGCCTTTCCCCCACCGTATTGACTGAGCCCCGAGTGGCCGTTCTCTTTGGCCGCGCACGCCGTATGGGCTCCATCTTGCGTGGGGACCGGGTGAGCCAGGAATCACTCATGGAGGTCATGACCCTCATTGGTGCCTCCTGCGAATGTGGCCTCGACCGTAAATGGATGCAGGGCCCCATGCTCCCCCTCGAATGGGATAGCACCGACCAGGCCGAACTGGCCGCCCATCTGGGCTTCGACCCGGAAAGCCCGCTTGTAAAAACCGAAATCAGCCAGATTATCGCCCAGGGCATGGCCCAACAGGGCAGCGGCACCAAGATGGACTCCATCCTGGGCGTCGATGAAGCCGAAGGTCGCAGGGCTGCGGCTTCGGTGGAAATGGAGGATATTTTGGTGGCGGAGAATGTGCCCTTGGATGACGGTGACACCATCGTGGAAGATGTGCCGCTGAACGACGGTGACGATTCGTCCACCTCGTCCACCTCGTCCACCAAGTCCACCGAATCCACAGTGGACAATGTGGACTCCATGGACACAGTGGACGAACCCGCTGATGCTGCATCAAAAAGCATACCGTGGCTCCTTGGAATAGTCGCACTCATCATTGTCGCCAACATCCTCGGTGCCATCTACCTCTTTCGCAAGAAATCCCGGAATTAGTCATGCATCTACTTCGCCTCATCCTCAAAGAACTCGGACATCGAAAGTTCAATGCTTTCCTGGCCGCCGCCGCCGTGACGCTCACCGTCTTTCTCTTCGTGGGTTTCACGAGCATGGGTCGCGCTTCGGACCGGGAAACAACGCGCCTCATGCGCGATTTGGGCTTCAACCTCCGCATCATCCCCGCGGCCACCGACGAGGCCATCTTCTGGAAGCAGGGCTACGCCACGGAGACCATGCCCGCTGACTATGTAAACAAGTTCATGAATCAAAAGGGCATCTCCTACCGCCACCTCCTGGCCACCCTGCAACGCACCCTGCCCGTCGGAGGCATCGACGTGTTGCTCACGGGCATCGCGCCGGAAGTATCCCCTTTTGAGACCAAGAAAAAGCCCATGGTTTTCGAGATAGAACATGGCAACCTCTATCTCGGCTTTCACGTGGCCCGACACCTGAATAAGGTGAAAGGCGACACCCTGGAACTCGGTGGCGAAACCTATACCGTGGCCCAGGTCCTATCTGAAAAAGGTAGCGAAGACGACATCCGCATTCAGGGCCGTCTGGATGATGTGCAGCGCATCTTGAACATGGAAGGGCGCATCAACGAAATCCAGGCCCTGGAGTGCCTCTGCCGTGACCCCAATGTGGATTCCCTCGACACCTTGCGCGCGGAGCTCACGAAAATCCTGCCCGACGCCAAAGTTATCATGTTGCGCGACATGGCCAAGACGCGGGAACGGCAACGGATCACCAACGAGAAGTATTTCGCCATTTCCATGCAAATCGTCTTGCTGGTCTGTGCCGTATGGCTCGCCGTGCTGGCCTTCCTCAACGTGCGGGAGCGGAAGAGTGAAATCGGCGTGCTCCGCGCCCTGGGCTATGGCACGGGACAAATCGTCCTCCTCGTCATCGGGAAAGGCCTGGCCATTGGCCTCCTTGGGGCGGCACTGGGCTTTGCGGCGGCGACGGCTGTCGTGCTCACCTATGGCCCCGAAATTTTTGAAGTCACCGCCGGCAGCATCGCCATCGAATGGCCCCTGCTGGTTCAGGCCCTTATTCTGGCCCCCCTATTGACCGCTTGTTGCAGTATGATCCCCGCCGTCTATGCGGCCACACAGGATCCCGCCGAAACCCTCCGGGAACTCTAACGACCTATGTTGACCTTTGACAAGGTATCCAAACACTACAAGACCGCCGACGGCACGGTGAAAGCCCTTGACGCCTTCAGCCTGACTATCGACGCCGGTGCCTTCGCCGTCATCAAGGGGCCCAGCGGCTGTGGCAAATCGACGCTGCTCCTCCAGGCGGGCGGCATGCTCCGCCCGACAGAAGGAAGTGTCTCCGTCAACGGCCAGGACCTCTATGCCCTGAGCAATCGGGAACGCGGTGATTTCCGTCGGGAGCATATCGGCTTCGTCTTTCAGATGTTCCACCTCTTGCCTTATCTCACCGTCCGGGAAAACGCCCTGCTCTCTGCCCCCACGAAAGCCTCCGAGGTGGATGGGTTGCTGGAGCGCCTGGGCCTGTCTGAGCGTCAACACCACCTCCCGAGCGCGCTGAGCGCCGGTGAGAAACAGCGTACGGCCATTGCGCGGGCCCTCCTCCCCGAGCCTGCCCTGGTGTTGGCCGATGAGCCCACGGGCAACCTGGACCCTGAAAATGCCGCGCTGGTTATGCAATACTTGGCCGACTATCAACGGGCCGGCGGCACGGTCGTGTTGGTAACCCATGGCACGGATGGCGACCAGTTTGCCACCCGTTCCATCAATCTGCGGGGCGGCACCCTTGAAACCGATCGGCATGCGCCGTGAGTCTATGGCAGGCTGGCCCGCCCATTGGGGTTGGACTGTTGGTATATCAATCGCATCACTGGAGAGTTAACATGAAGAAAACCCTACTTACTGCGGGATTGGTCCTGGGCCTTTCCCTCAACGTCTTCGCCGCCGGGCAAAAAGAGCTCGATATGATGGGCAACTTCGAGGGGAAATTCACCTCGGGTTGGACCGATATGAGCATCAGCGCACAGATTGTGGCCCTCGGAAAAGGCAAGCACGTCGCCAAGCTCAATGTGGACGGCAATATCATCGAAGTGGAAGGCAAGACCAAGGGCAAGGCGGAAGATGGCCTCTGCCTCTATGACCAGACCCTCGATCTCGGACCCGATATGGGGGGTAAATACCACATCGTCGGCCAGGTGACGGGCGGCGTGTTCACGGCTGAAATCGACGGCGAAACCCAGGATGGTGCCTTCGAATTGAAGCGCGTCATCAAGGGCTCCCCCACCATGGGCCAGAAAGCCCCGGAAGGTGCCAAAGTGCTCCTCGACGGCAGCAACCTCGATGCCTGGGTGGTCCAGCCCTACTGGAAGCTCCTCGGTGGCGGTGCCATGGGCATGCGCAAGAGCTCCATCCACACCAAGGAAGAGTTTGGCAGCGCCCAGTATCACATCGAATTCAAGACCCCCTTCATGCCCGAAGAAGCCCCCGGCAGCCAGGCCCGCGGAAACAGCGGCGTCTACGTGATGGGTCGCTACGAGATGCAGGTCCTCGACAGCTTCACCGAAGAGCCCCGCGACAACTTCTGCGGCGGTATCTACAAAAAGGCCGTCCCCGTGGTTAACGCCTGCGCGCCCCCGGAAGAATGGCAGACCTACGACATCACCTTCCACGCTCCTCAATATGATGGCAGCGGCAAGAAAATCAAAGACGCCACGATTACGGCAGTCCACAATGGCATCACGATCCACGACAACGTGGTTCTCCCCGATGTCACCCCCGGCGGCGTGAGCGGCGAGGAAGCCCCAGTAGGCGTACTCATGTTCCAGGACCACGGCGACGACGTGAACTACCGGAATGTATGGGTCAAGCCCCTCGACTAAACAAGATAACGTTGAACGCTGGCCGTGTGTTTCTCCGAGACACGCGGCCAGCGCTACGAAGACTCGACGATAACAGGTTACTCTTGAAGTGGCTATCTTCACAGGGGCAGATGACACGATGGACGAACTACTTTATGAGAAAGAGAGTTTCATTATTCGCGGCGCCTGCTACGAAGTCCACAATGAAAAGGGGTCTGGATTTCTTGAATCCATCTACCAGGAATGCCTTGAAAAAGAAATGCGCAATCAGCGTATCCCCTTCGAGACACAACCCAAGTTAGGTTTGGACTATAAAGGCGAGCCCCTCGAACAATCCCTTCGACCGGACTTGGAGTGCTACGGGAAAATCATTGTTGAGCTAAAAGCAGTAGACAAACTGAACGAAAAGCACCGTGCCCAGGTCTTCAACTATTTGGCCGCGACTAAAATGCGACTGGGCTTGCTAGTCAATTTCGCGGCCCACCCTAAACTGGAGATCGTCCGAATCGCGGTCTAAACACTTCTTAGTGACCACGGATAAGTCGGA
The DNA here is from genome assembly GCA_030432675.1 of Candidatus Hydrogenedentota bacterium. GTDB lineage: Bacteria > Hydrogenedentota > Hydrogenedentia > Hydrogenedentales > JAEUWI01 > JAEUWI01. The sequence continues at coordinate 9,246 of JAUIMA010000025.1, forward strand.
TAAAACGGATGAAATGAGGCAGAGGCAGAAGTCCTGCGAGCGACCACACGTTAAAGGCCGAAGGCGACCGGTTTACATTTATCAATTGCCCGACAGAAAACCGGAAAGCTCGTAATGCACGTTGGCATCAACGAAATTTTCTGCCGTACCATACATCCGTTTTATCCGTGCCATCCGTGGTCAAATTACTACGACATAGCATATACTTCAGACTTACTGGCCATACGACAAATTCAACCTGGAACCGAATTCAAAACACATGACGAATACTTCATCCCAGAGTGCCACCTCACCCCGCCTCTCGCTCATCATCCCGGCCTTCAACGAAGCGGGCCGAATCGAGAAGACGCTGCGCCATGTCCTCCGTTATTTTGACGACCAGGAATATGACGCCGAGGTAATCGTCGTGGATGATGGCAGCACGGACGCCACAGCCGGGGTCATCCGGGCCTTTCGCACCGCCTATAAGACGCCGCTCCACCTCCATCAGCTCCCCCAGAATCAGGGTAAGGGCGCAGCCGTAAAGGCGGGTATGCTGAATGCGGCCAAGGGTGAGTTTCGGCTCTTCTTTGACGCCGACGAGTCAACGCCCATTGAAGAGGTTGAAAAGCTCTGGCCAGCCCTCGAATCGGGCACTTCCGTGGTGATAGGCTCCCGTTCGCTGCCCGAATCCCAGGTGGAGGTCCACCAGGCGGCCTACCGCGAGGGCATGGGCCGAATCTTTAACCGCATACTTCGCCTGCTCGGCTTGACGACCTATATCGATACCCAATGCGGATTTAAGGCCTTCAGCGCTTCAGCGGCGGAAATCATATTCTCCCGTCAGACCCTGGATGGCTTCAGCTTTGACGTGGAAGTGCTTCACATTGCGCGAAAGCATAACCTCACCATTGCCGAGGCCCCCGTGGTATGGCGCAACAACGATGCCTCCAAAGTAAATCCCCTTACCGATTCCATACGGATGTTTTACGATCTATTCGCCATCAAGTATCGCGATTGGAACCATGTCTACGACTGAGCCGGTTGTCCGACGGCAAGGAGTCCCCCCCATGAGTGACACGATCGAGATTCTACTCAGCGAGCAACCCTGCGTCATTACAGTGGGTACCCGTCTGTTCGCCCTGCGCGATGCGCGAAAGCCCGGTGCCGATGTGGTCATCCTCAACGGCGCACCCGCCGCGGAAGACACGGAGCTGAAAGCGGGCGACGCGGTCGTCTTTATCCAGCGCGGGGAGACCCCGTCGAAAGAAGAGCTGGAAGCCCTCATGGCCTCCCGCCACACCCCGGGCGTTCACGAAAAACTGCGGCACGCCACCGTGGGAATCGCCGGCGTCGGCGGCCTGGGCTCCGCCGTGGCCATTGCCCTGGCACGCATTGGCGTGGGCACCCTGATAGTGGCGGACTTCGATGTGGTTGAGCCCAGTAATCTAAACCGGCAACAGTATTTCGTCGACCAGTTGGGCCTGCCCAAAGTGACGGCCCTCGACGAGAATCTGAAGCGTATCAATCCCTACGTCAAAGTCGTTACACACCTTTGCCGTATCACCCCCGACAACCTTCGCGATCTTTTCGGCACCGTGGATGTCATGGTGGAGGCCTTCGACCGGGCCGACCAGAAGGCCATGATTGCGACCCACTTTGGAAAGCAATTCCCCGATGTGCCCATCGTGTTGGCCACCGGATTGGCCGGCCACATGCCCAGTAACACCATTGTCACCCGAAAAATGGGGCGTTCTATGGTGGTGGTGGGTGATTTGGAAACGGCCGCCGCCCCGGGAACAGGCCTCATGGCGCCCCGCGTTGGCGTGGCGGCCCATCATCAGGCCAACGCCGCCCTGCGCATCATTCTTGGCGAGAATCCGGAACAATAGGGACCCAAACATTCCGGTCTGCAACAACAACGTGGGCCTCTCGCCGGTCACGACAGCCGAAAGGCCTGTCCCAACACAAACAAAACCTAATAAGGTCAACAATGTCTGCACTTACGACCGAAGAAAAATCCACCTATGAATGGCAGATGTGGACCCCCGGCTTTGGAGAAGCAGGCCAGGAAAAGCTCAAGAATGCGACGGCGCTCGTCTCCCGCGTGGGCGGACTCGGCGGTGTGGTGGCCTATGAATTGGCGGCAGCCGGGATCGGTGGTCTGGTCATTGCCCATGGCGGCAATCTGAAGCACAGCGACCTCAATCGCCAGCTCCTCATGACCCACGACGGACTCGGCACCCCCCGCGCCGAAATGGCGAAGCGCCGCCTTCTCGATCTCAATCCCCGTCTTTCCATCGAGGCCGTCTCCGAGAACATTTCCGAGAACAATGTTGATGCCCTCGTCGGAAAAGTCGATATCGTTTTTGATTGTGCCCCCCTCTTCCAGGAACGCTATTTGATGAACGAAGCCTGTGTGAAGCAGGGCAAGCCCCTCATCGATTGCGCCATGTATAATATGGAAGGTCAGGTCACCACCATCATCCCCGGGGAAACACCCTGTCTTCGGTGCCTCTACCCCGAGTTCCCCCAGGCCTGGAAACGGGAATTCCCCGTCTTCGGCGCGGTCTCCGGCACCGCGGCCTGCATGGGCGTCATGGAGGGGATTAAACACCTCTCCGGCATGGGGGCCTCACTCAAGGGAAAACTCCTCTACTACGATCTGCAGGAAATGACCACCCGAAAAATTGCTGTCGAGCGTGACCCTACGTGCCCCGTTTGCAGCCACCTTTTTGCCAGGACTCAGCCGTAAACCTATCCCTCTATTGGAAAGTCACCCATGAAAAACGCATTACGACCATTACTCATCTCGGGCATTCTGGTCCTTGTCTTATTGGGACTGCTAATCGATAGAAAGCCAGACGCAGGCACCACGGACACCCTCGTCATGTATTGCGCGGCGGGCATTAAGGCGCCAGTGGAAGAAATCGCCAAAGCCTATGAGGCGGAATATGGTGTACAGATACAGCTGGAATATGGCGGCTCGGGCACCTTGCTGAGCCGTCTGCAAGTCGCCAGCGAAGGGGACCTCTATCTGGCCGCCGACTCGTCCTACATCGAGATAGCCCGGGAAAAAGGGCTGGTCGCAGAGTCCCTGTCCGCCGCACGTATCACCCCTACGCTCGCCGTACAGAAGGGAAATCCCAAGCAGCTGACCGCTATTGAGTCCCTGCTCCAGGAGGGGATTCGCGTCGGCCTTGCTAACCCCGATGCCGCCTCGGTTGGGAAAGCCACCCAGAAAATGCTGACTAAGTCGGGTGAATGGTCCTCCCTGGAAGCGCGGGTACAGGCGGATGGCGTCTTCAAACCCACCGTCAACGATGTGGCCAACGACGTCAAACTTGGCACCGTGGATGCCGGTATTGTCTGGGACTCTACCATTCGCCAATATCCGGAATTGGAAGCCGTTCCCCTTCCCCAGGCCGACGCCTTCGTCAAAGAGGTTACCGTTGGTATTCTCCAGGCCTCAACCAATCCCACGGCGGCCCTGCGCTTTGCCCGTTTTCTGACAGCCAGTGATATGGGGTTGCCGGTATTTGAGAAACATGGCTTTGAAGTCGTGGATGGCGACGTGTGGGCGGCGAAGCCAGAAGTGGTCTATTTTGCCGGCGGGGTCAACCGCGTGGCCATCGAGAAGACCCTGGCGGCCTTTGAAACGCGCGAGGGCATCCGCATTAACACGGTCTACAACGGCTGCGGCATCCTGCTTGGCTCTATCAAGGGCGGAGAACGTCCCGATGTCTATCATACCTGCGACGCGTCCTTTATGAACGGCGTTGAGGAACTCTTCGGTGCCGCCGATCCCGTTTCGAAAACCGACATCATGCTGCTGACCCAGCCGGGCAACCCTCACGGGCTGAACCGTCTGGAAGATCTCGTCAAGCCGGGCATCCAGGTGGGACTCTGTAACGAAGACCAGAGCACCCTGGGCTACATGACCGGGGCCATGCTCCGCGAAAAAGGTATCTACGACGCCGTCCAGAAAAACGTTATCGTAAACACGCCAACCGCCGACCTCCTGGTGGCCCAGGTTACGGTGGGCAAGCTGGATGCCGCCGTGGTCTATCGGGCCAACACCCTGGCCGTGGACGATAAGGCGGAGGTCTTACGCCTCCCCGATGACAACGCCAACGCGACCCAGACCTACGCCGTGGCCCAGCAGACCAAATACCCCCATCTGCTCGAACGCCTGCACGAAGCCATCCGTTCCGCCAACTCCAAGGCCCAGTTTGAGTCCAGCGGATTCGAGTATCTGGAGAAAAAGCTGTAGCACGGGGACTGCACCGACGACATCCACTGCGTCCAGCAACGCGTACGCGGGGGCCAGCACAAAAACTCGCCGCCCGTATCGTTCGACCGGACGTCGGGGCTGTCCCCTTCTTCGAAAACGACGGTGGACATCCCTTCGTCGACGTACCAGACCATAGGGCACTTGGGAAACCTTCTCGCCTGCGGCGTCGCCGCAGGAGCGGCAAGACAGGCATTCCTACGGCGGACCGTAGGAACGAGCGAACCCGGACGTCGGGGCCGTCCCCCTCAGGGACTGCCGCGCCATGTGTCGTTGGGTAGCGACAATTACTGCCCTATTATCCGACAAACCACGCCCAACACAAAGCACGAAGACGGCGGTGGCTGTCCCGTCGTTTGCGAAGGAGGCCGTACGCCAACCTTTCCAACGACCGGGGTGCTCAACATCCGATGCCATTTGAACTACCGCGAAATCTATCCGGGGCGAGACAGTCCCTACTTGTTCTCGCTTCCCGGTCGATAGGTGCGCAGTAATTGCGCGTTAATCTCCCCTTCCGTAAAGGCGACGGGCTTCATTTGGTTATTCGCAAAGAGGGGGGTCTGGTCGTTGTAGTGCGGTGAATCGGGCCGACCGCTCTGGCTGTAGGCCAATACAGACCAGGCCTTCGGCGTTTCCCCGAACTCGACGACGAAGACATAGCCGTCGCCCCCATTCATCACATAGCGGCCGTCTTCCCCTTCGGTAAAGTCACAAACGCGGAAACACCCAAGAGCGCCATCGCCGCCGCCAACTGGTAAATCCACGTCGCCACGTCGAATCCGATGGACATCGCCCCACGCCACATCCCACGAACCCCACCGCCTGCTGCACTCGGCCATAGCCTCCCGAAAAGCCGGCAGCACCCGATCGGGAGCACCGATTCCCAATGGCGTCGTCATGGGGGTCGCCTCATCCCAATCTTCGGCGTATCGGTTACCCCCCTTGCGATATAGGGACCACCACACCTTAAAAAGCACACTGCCCTTGCTCTCGGCGCGAACGGAATTCTCCCACCGCTTCAAGAGCTCCCATGCCGCGCGCTCCTCGTCGTTCAGGTCGGCTTCGCCGAGAATTTTCAGCAGATCCGGTTTCACCCGGTCTGCCAGCAGCATCTTCATGCTGAACTTCGCCTTCATCAGCGACTCCAGGTCAAACTTCGTATCATTGTGGATCAAGCCGAGGCCGTGTTGGGTTCGCAGACTGAGGTCATTGTCCGGAAAGTGCGCGGGGTAATCTTCCCGCTTCAACGGGAGGTGCAGATTGGTCAGGTAAGGCGGCGAGTTACAGTTCTGCACGTAGCCACCCGCCGGGTTGATGTGCTGCATCAGTTCTTCCACCGGGTGAATTCGGGTCCACACTTCGTCGGTCGACCGCACCGGCACCGCCTCGTACCCGTGGGCCGGGTGGGGCAAATCAGGCACCGTGCCGTTCCAGAGATACATGATGTTTCCGGCCCGATCCGCATAGGACACGTTAAACATGGGAATCTCCTGCATGGCGAGCACCGTGCGGAATTCTTCCAGGTTTTGCGCCTTGGTCATGCGGTACCACTGAACGCCCGTCTGGTATTGCTCGTAGCCTACCGAACGCAGAATGAAGGCACTCGTGTCATTGCGATGAATCACCGGCCCCAGAGGACTCCACCAGAACTCCCGCTGGAGCGGCGTGTCTCCTTCGGTGAGAATCGTGACTACTTCGTGCTCCAAGGGGATGGAACCGCCATCAAAGAGATAGTGGTCCGGCTTCGCGGGGTCGAGGGTCACTTCATAGAGTTCATACAAATCCGGGTGATTCACCGTGTGGGACCAGCCGAGATTATCGTTGAAACCCGTGCTGAGGATAGGGCCTCCTGCGAAGGTCGAACCGTAAAAGTTATAGACACCGGGAACGGTCAGGTGGGCCTCGTAGTAATTGGCCTCTTCTGACCAGGGTTGGTGGGGATTGTTCAATAACAGGGCATGCCCATTTTTCGTCCGCGTCGGTGCCAGCGCAATGGTGTTCGACCCCATCGGTGCTTCCGATACCATCTCCAATGCGGCCTGGGTGTTCTCGTCTTGCTCCATGGCACGCTTGAGCCGCCCAATGACGTTCCCCCGGAGAAAGGTAAAACGCATGACCGCCACCTGCCAGGCGCACCCCACATCGTGGGGCGTAACCGGTGTCATCCAGTCTTCCCGCTCCTCCGGATGGGCCGCCATATAGGCATTGATACCCGCCGCAAAGCCCGTCAGAACGCTCCGGTAATCTGCCGGTAAGCGGTGAAAATTATCCACCACCCGTTTCCGCGCACGGAGCTGCCGGGTCTGAAAATCGTATTCTACATTGCCCTCGCTCGCACCATACCATCGACTGACCTCACTCCGTCCCCGCACCACCGATTTATAGACGATAGGAAAGTGGTCCTCACATTGGGCCCACGCAAAGCCATAGGCCGCCGCTTTTTCGTTGTCGGCGAGGATGTGGGGCACCCCATATTCCGTGCGGCGAATGGTTACCTGATCCGCAAGGTCAACGGGCGATTCGGCGGCGACAGCAAGAGCAACGAGACTCAGTAGACAACAAATAAAGGAACGCATGGGATGAAATCTTTCCTTCTCTGGATAAGGACCTTCACGCACCCGGCCATTCCCCTGGCAGCGGCAAAGGACCTCAGCGTGACTCCCGGATAGTATAGGGCCTCCCCCGTGCCAATTCGAGTCGCACGTAACCTGCCGAGACAATCGCGTAAAACATTCTAACCGAGATGTCTTTTATCCAACGTCGCCATGCCAAAAAGGGTGAACGGAACACCCATAGCCCGTTTACACACGTACAGAAGGCATCGTGGTCGTGCCGCGCGATCGCCAACCTGCGAGTCTAAACGAGTTTGATGGCATTCGTGCGCCCGGAAAACAGGGGTCTGTGAGCGACCAGCGCATGCGCACCCCATCAGTCCCCCAGCCCGCTCAACGTATCCAAGACGCCCGGCACGACCGGAAAGGTCCCCAGCCGCACATATTCCACATGCCCATCCATATAGAGGACGTTGGCACCCGCGAAATCGTCGGCGGACTTCTTATGTTTCCACCCTGCTATCTCAATCAATACGGGAATGGTCGACTGGGCCTTAGCCGTACCCGCAGGATTGTTGATGTCGGTCAGTAGAAAACGTTCGATGCCTTCGCGCAAGGGCAGTACGGCCTTATTCTCTTCCACGTCCAACCGTCCCGCTTCCCGGGCTGCCCGCAAGGCCTCAAAGTCGTCTGCATCGCTCACCGTATAGCCGAGATACGCGTAGTTTTCTGCCATGACGGCAGCGAGCATTTCCTGATCGCCTGCCTGGGCGGCCAAATCGTTGACCAACTCCCGCGCATCCGGGTGAACGGGTGAAAGCACGAGCATCGGATCCCCCAGGTACTTCTCAGCCAATCCTGCCAGTTTCGGCACCCACCCTGTGTGCGCCTTGTCCAGGGCGGGATAACGCTCCCCCTCCGATTCGTTGGCATACATCTTGAAAATAACACCCCACTGCTTCAGCTGGTTTTGGGATGTACTACGCAAGGCCACCTCCCGCGAGCGGCTCAGCATCGGGAGCACCACCGCGGCAATCAAACACGCAACAAGCATCGCCACGGCCACCTTGGAATAGCGCCGACGTAGATGTCCCCGGGCGTGTTCTTGCTCCTTCACGTGGCGGAGCGCCCTTCCGGCAAGCCCCGGACGGGGTGCCGTGACCGGAAGCGATGCCTTCAAGGCGGCAAGACAACGCTGTTCTTCCGCGAGGGCTGCCCGACAGGCCGCGCAGCCTTCCAGATGCTGGGCCACGGCGCAAGTCGCTTGTTCGGACAAGGTTTCGAGGGCATAGGCCTGAAGTTGATGGCGGGTTACTTCGCAGGAGATCACGGAATCACTCATTGCGACGCCTCCCAAACGTCCATCAGCTGGCGAACGGCCTTGTTCATCCGCGACTTCACCGTCCCGGTGGGAATCCGCAGTGCCGTCGCGATTTCTGCGTACGACAGCCCCTCCTGATGGGCCATGAGAAAAACCGCCCGATGCTTCACACTCAGAGACGCCAGGGCCGTCTCCATGCGCGCCGCCAATTCCCCGGCTATCGCCGCTTCATCGGGCTGGATTGTCTCCCCTGCCTTTTTGCTCAGGGGGTCATGTCCCATCTCCTCGCCCGGCCGGGACAGGGAGGAAACGGAGATTTCCGGACGTCGCTTTCGATAGCGGAGTTTGTCCTTACACAAATTGGTGGCAATACGATAGAGCCAGGGACGGAAGGGGGCACCGGGACGAAAACGGGCCCGGTGCTGGTAGACACGCAGAAAACTCTCCTGAAATACGTCCTCTGCATCGGCGGCATTGCCCAGCATTTTTCGCGCATAATTAAACAACGGGGCCTCGTAACGGTGGAGCAAGTCGGCGAGGGCCGACTCATCACCCTCTTTGACCAGGGCCATCAACACTTCATCCGATGGTGCAGGGGTGGCCCCATCCGATGCCTCTCTATACGTCCTGTCACGCGTCACGGTTCATCCTCACGATACCCATGGTAGCCGAGGCGCCTGGTGGAATAGCAAACCCCGGCGCGCAGAATTCGCGCCTTGATTGGAATTTTTCCCGACCGGAGTGCTAAGCTACGGGAACCCTTTCGGTGCGCGGGAGGGTGTATGAAGCCCCAGGATCTGTGTGCCGCCTGTGCCAACGTTGAACTCCTCATGACGTCGACCAACTCTGATTCGCCATATCACGCGCCACACAAGGTTCGCTCCGATTTCCCTTTTTTCGTGGGGCTCTTTCTATTGAGCGGCGTCTACCTTTTCCTAATCGTGGCCATGGTACTCGCCAATTCCGCCTATACCTCGGCAGACATCTTCGCCCGCACCCTGGCTTCCCCGGAAATCCGCTACGCCATCAAACTCAGCCTTATTACCTGCAGCATCACGACCATACTTTCTCTCTGGGTTGCCACCGCCCTCGGCTACTGCATGTCGCGCTTCGAATTTCGGGGCAAGTCCTTCCTCGATTCGGTCCTCGACATTCCCATCGTCCTGCCCCCCCTCGTCATCGGACTCAGCCTCCTCATCCTCTTCCGCTCGGGGCCGGGCATCTGGTTTGAAGACCAATTCGTGGCGCTGACAGGCTATCGCATCACCTACGCCATACCCGGCGTTATCCTCGCCCAGTTTATGGTCGCCTGCGCTTTCGCCGTGCGCACCATGCGGGCCACCTTCGACGAAATACCCGCCCGCTGTGAGCACGTGGCCCTCACGCTCGGGTGCTCCCGCAGTCAGGCCTTCTGGTCCGTCTCCCTGCCCGAGGCCCGTCGCGGACTCCTCGTGGCCGCCACTCTTGCCTGGGCACGCTCCCTGGGAGAGTTTGGCCCCATCCTCATCTTTGCCGGTGCCACCCGCATGAAGACCGAAGTCATGCCCACCTCGGTTTTCCTGCAAATGAGCATCGGCGATATTGAGTCTGCTGTGGCCGTCTCCATGCTCATGATCCTGGCCGCCATGGCCGTGCTGGTCGTCGTCCGTTTTTGGGGAACGGAATCCTATGTACGCTAAGACCTGCGAGCGGCTGCCATGATCGCACTTCACGACGTTTCGGTACAGGCAGGAACCTTTCGGCTGGATCACATCTCCCTCACCATACCCACTGGCGAATACGGCATCCTGATGGGCAAGACGGGGTGTGGCAAAACGACCCTCCTGGAAGCTATCTGCGGGTTAAAACGCGTGGTGGCGGGTCGCATCATTCTGGGCGACCATGATGTCACCCGGCTGAAACCCGCAGAACGGGGTATCGGCTTCGTCCCCCAGGACAAGGCCCTCTTTTCCACCATGACCGTGTACGAACACCTGGCCTTTGCCCTCCGAATCCGAAATTGGGACGAAAAAGCGCTGGACACCCGGGTCTGTGAGTTGGCAGAGCTCCTGGATATCCGCGCCATTCTGCCACGTCGCCCCTATGGACTCAGCGGCGGCGAATCCCAACGCGTCGCCCTCGGGCGCGCCCTGTCGGCTCACCCCCACGTGCTCTGTCTTGACGAGCCTCTAAGCGCTCTGGATGAGCATACACGGCAGGAAATCTGCGAACTGTTGGCGACGATCCGGGCACAATTGGGCGTAACCGTCCTCCACATCACCCACGACCCCCATGAGGCCATGCGGCTGGCCCAGCATATCTTTCGACTCGAAGGGGGAATTCTGAACCCCACATCACTCGATCCGGGGGCACCGCAGCTCCACAGCAGTTGCGGAAATCGAATACAATAGTATACTTTTTAGTACAGGAGTAATAGATGAGCGAAAAAACGGATAGCAATGCCGCCAAACGCAGTACCACAACCCCCGGCTTTGACCTGCGCCTGAGCGACGACTATATGGTCCTCTTGCTATCCTGCACGTTGCCCCCCCGCAACCCGGAGTTGGTCGTAGCCCGTGTACGATCCGAAATGGTAGACCTGGGGTTTGAAGACGAACGCCATATACAGGATGCTGTAACCCGACTGGAAAAGGCTATGCCCCACGGCCCCCAGCTCGAAGATGTCGTGCTTCTGGAGGGATTGCCCCCAACGGCACCGGTGGATGAATCCATCACCTGGGGTGGCAACTTTCACGCCAAGGGTTTCACCATCGACCCCGCCACTGGACGGGCCGATTACCGTCGAAAAATTGCCGATGTCTCGGTGACGAAGGACCAGTTGCTCGCCGAAATCATTCCCGGATCCGAAGGAGAAAACGGACACGACGTCTTCGGCCGCATTGTCCCCCCCCGTGCGCCCCGCCCTGCCCGCATTCGCGAAGGAAAGAACGTGCGCTTTGAGGCGGGAAGCAGCCAGTTTTTTGCGACGGAGAGTGGTCGCATCCGCTATGTGGCTGGAACGCTCTCAGTGGATGACATTTTTCATATCAAAGGGGATGCGGGGCTGCGGACGGGCAACATCGACCACCCGGGTGCCCTCGTCGTGGGCCGGGACATTCAGACTGACTCGGAAGTACGTGCCACAGGTGATATCGACGTGGGCGAAAACATTGAAGATGCGGTCGTTGAATCCGGGGGAAACATCACCGTGGCCGGTGGCATCTCCTGCAAAGAGAAGTGCTCGATTCGGGTTGCGGGCAATCTCCACGCCCGCTTCATCCGCAATGCCCATATCGACGCAGGCGGGGACATTTACGTCGATAGTGAGATCAACCAGTGTGTCATCCGCACCCGGGGCGCGGTTATTGTGACAAACGGGCGTATCGTCGGCGGCAATATCATTGCACTCCGGGGCGTTGAGACGGGGAGCCTGGGTAGCGAAGCCTGTATTCCCGGCGAGGTCACTGTAGCCAAGGACTACACGATGGAAGGGACGGTGGTAAAAAAACGCGCCGAACTGGAGTCTGCCCGCGAGCTGGTCATGAAACTACGCCAATCGGTAGCCCCACTTCGGGCCAAACGTGATTCTCTGCCACCACGGCTTCAGGCGCAATTGCTCCAACTCAATGAAGAACTGAAGAAGCGGGAAGCCGTCTTTAAGAAGGTAGAGAAGGAATTGAATACTATCTTTCAGGCGACACGACAGGCCGCTGTACCCCATGTATACGTGCATGGCACGGTCTTCCCAGACAATTTGATTCAGATCGGAGCCCAGGTAAAAAAAATCAAGGACCGGGTACAGGGCCCTTTACGCATGTCGTTGAAGAAAGGCAAATTCGGAGTCTTCAAACTAAAAGACAACGAGAGTCTTTCCGACAAACTCTAGCGGGGCATTCCCACAACGCAGCTATGAGAACCTTACGATGAAGAAAATCAGCCTTCATAACCAGATCTTTATTGCCATGATAGGCGGACTCATCGTCGGCCTGGGCATGAATATGTTCGTCGCACCGGACAATGTCATCGCCGAACACGCTATCTGGTGGATGGACCTCATCGGACGGGACATTTTCATTGGTGGCCTGAAGATGATCATTGCGCCCCTGGTGCTCGCATCCATCGTTACAGGCATCACGACCCTTCCCCGCGCAGAGGCCTTGGGGCAAATCGGCGGCAAAATGGCCCTCTACTATGTGGGCACCACCTCCGTCGCCGTTATCATCGGGGTGTCCTTAATCCTACTGATTCAGCCGGGCAAGCGGGATGCGTCACAGGAAGTCCGTGCCCAGCGGGAAGCCGAGCTGGAGCAGCGGCGGGAAGCCTTTGAGACATCCACCGGCCTCGACCCCACAGCAGCGGAGAATCGAAGTCAGTACCTGGAGTACCTGGCCCAGGAGGACGGTGCCACGGCCTCCAGCAGCTCCGCCACCCACTTCCAGCGGATGCAGGAAACGGAAGGCGTTGGACTGGGTACGCTGATTAAGAAACAGCTCCTCACCCCCATGCTGACCAATCCCTTTTCTTCGCTCGCCAATGCCAACACGCTGGGTATCATTTTCTTTTCCGTCTTGATTGGACTCGCCTGCCTGGTTCTCGGTGAGACGGCCGCGCCGGTTGTAAAGCTCTTTTCTGCCATGAACGAAATCATCATGAAGATTACCCTGTGGATCATGATGCTCTCGCCCGTGGCCATTGCCTGCCTCATGGGCTCCACCATGGCGACGCTGGGCTTCGACGCCCTCGCCAGTTTGGGCTGGTATTCCATGACCATCGTGTT
>JAUIMA010000026.1 GCA_030432675.1 Candidatus Hydrogenedentota bacterium
CGAGGAGATCACCGGGTTTTGCATGGCAAGCGACCATGGTTTCGGGGTCGTCGCAGAGACTCGTATCTTCCAGGCCCTGAGAGAACCCGAGGGTGGCGGTCCGACGGTGTGGAAGGAGCCCTTTCTTGTGGGAGGCCCGGGCATAACGTACGCAGCCGTTTTCGTCGTCCACCGGGTCGAGGGCAAACCACAGGGTGACCGCTTCGCAGGGGGTGAGGTTAAAATAGAAGCCATCCTGGTGGGGCGGTGTTGCCAGGCCCACCCCGGGGGCCTTGTTGAAATACTGCATGTTTTTCGGGACGACCGGTCCCTTCAGGACGGTTTCAGCGACTTGTTGAAAAGGGCTGTCCATCATGAGATTGCGGAAAAACCCATCATATTCATAGAGCTGCTGAATCTGCTTAAGGGTTTCTGGCCGCTCCTTGTCTTCGTAGAACACATGCTCGGGCGGCAGATGGGGAACCCGGTCAGTAATGAAGGCATCCATTGCGGCACAAATAGTGTCGACTTCCACCCCGTCCACGAACTGGGGAAGAAAGACAAATCCGTCCCGGTCGTAGTCTTGCTGGATCGTTGCCTCGTTCATGGGCGGAAATTCCTTTGTGGTGGGCGGTTCCGGGTTGGTGAAGGAAGGATAACACAGTGTCCGTCGTTGCGTGCGTTCGGCGAATGGAACCTGCTCGCCACGGTGGGGATGGATGAAGGGGTGTTACAATAGACCGACGCGAGAATGAAGGGTAGAAGACGGTGGAATGGTTGAAACGACACGGCAAAAACAGGTGGCTCTGGGCGGGACTGGGCCTGGTGTGCGCCCTGTGTCCTCTCGTTGTGGTGGTGGGCTGGTGGTTCCTTCCCCTCCTCGACCCCACGCCCTACCAGCAGCTTTCGTCCTCTGGCCAATTGCTGGATCGCCACGGGAAGACCCTCTATCTGGCCCTGAACCGGGAAGACCACTGGTCCCTGCCTCAATCGGGCGATGCCTTCAGCCCCTACCTTATCAAGGCGACGGTCGCGGCCGAAGATCAGCGTTTTTACCGTCACCACGGCGTGGATCTGGTGGCCGTGTTACGGGCGGCAGGACAGAACGTGCAGGAAGGCGGAGTGGCGTCCGGCGCGTCGACCCTGACCATGCAGCTGGTCAAGTTGGGTGGTGAGGACAGCAGGTCGCTCGTCGGAAAGCTGGGGCAGGCCGTGGGGGCACTGCGCCTCGAAAAGTCCCTCGGTAAACGGGCTATCCTGGAGGCCTATCTGAATCGGGCGCCCTATGGCATGAATCTCCAGGGAGCAGAAGTGGCGGCGTGGCGCTATTTCGGGAAGACGGCCCAAACGCTCAGCCTTGGCGAGGCGGCCCTCCTGGCGGGATTGCCCAAGGCCCCCAGTCGGCTGAACCCCTTGTCCCATCCGGAGCGGGCCCGGATACGACGGGACTACGTGTTGGGCCGCATGTTTGCGGAAGGGTACATCGATGCCGCCCAGCGCGATCAGGCACTGGCCGAACCGGTTCTGGCGTCGTGGCACCCCTTTCCCCGTCTGGCACCCCACCTGGGGAGCGCCTACCGGGAGCGACTCGAGGCCGGCGAAACGATAGGTCTCCGCCTTGATGGTGACCTGCAGCAATCCTTGGAAACCCTGCTGCCCCACTACCTGAAACGATTTGATGGGGCCATTACCAATGGGGCAATTCTCGTGGTCGATGTGCCGACGGGTGATGTGCGGGCCCGTGTAGGCTCCGCCAGTTTCGCTTCCACGCCCGGCGGAGGGGAGGTCGACAGTTGCTTGGCCTTGCGCTCACCTGGCTCCACCCTCAAGCCCTTTCTTTTCGGCTACGCCATGACGCAACAACAGCTCTACCCGACGGAAGTGCTGTTGGATGACGTGCTCGACTTTGGTCGCTATGCCCCAGGGAATTTCGACGGTCTCTTCAATGGGCCCGTGACGGCCACCGAGGCCCTGCGCTATTCCCTCAATGTGCCGGCTGTGGCCCTCCTTGAGCGGGTGGGCGTGGCCAACTTTCAGGGCTTCCTGCAGCACGGAGGGCTCACGAGCATCGATCGCGCGCCCAGCGACTATGGGCTCGGATTGGCCCTGGGCAATTGCGAAGTCTCCCTCGAAGCCCTCGCCCGACTCTATTTGTCCGTCGCCAGCCTGGGCCGTCAGCAGGAACTGCATACCGTGTCGGGCCAAAATCCATCGCCGGGCGTGCCTGTTTTCGAGCCCGGGGTGGCCCGGGTGCTCTACGATATGCTGGCCCAACCATTTCCCGAGGAGTTGCAGGGCAGCTTGCAGCGGCGCCGCGGTAATGAAGCCCCGGTTTGTTGGAAGACGGGTACGTCAACGGGGTATCACGATGCCTGGACCTTCGCCTTTAACCAGCACTATCTGGTGGCCGTGTGGTTGGGTAATAATGATGGCACAGGTGTGCTTCAATTGGTGGGTGCTCATGCGGCACTGCCGCTGGTAGCGCGAATATTTCGTGAATTGCCGCAAGTAGATGGGCCCCCGTGGCCTGCGCCCCTGGACGGTACCGAAGTGCTCCTCTGTGCGGCTTCGGGGTTGCCAGCCAATGACCGTTGCACGGACCAACAGGCGGTCGTGCTCCCGGAGGGACTCTGGCGTCACCGACGTTGCACGGTGCACCGTTTCTCCCCGACAGGGCTGGTGGCGGCCCATGAGGTACGTCCTGCTACCGCCTCAACCTGGAATCTGGCCACCCCGGCGGGCGACGGTCCCCTGGTGATTACGAGTCCTCCCCAAGGTTCGGTCTACGTGTTGAGTGGCGTAGATGGTGGCGACCAGATACCACTTTCCACGGCGGGGGAGGCAGAGGACGTGGTCCACTGGTTTCTCGACGGGAAATATCTGGGTGCCGACATCCGGGATTGGGCGCTACAGCTTGGGGAGCATCGGGTGACGGCCCAATTGGCCAACGGTCGGCAGGGGAGCGCGACCTTCACCGTCATGCGTCCGGAAGACGTGGTGCGTGAACCCTGAGTTGTGGGGCCGCTTCGGCGCTGCTATACTGGCTTTTTTCATCATCGCCCCGTTGCCAACAAGGATGTTTGCCCGTGACGGAAGCCCAGCCAGACGCGCCATTGCGCCCGGATACCGACGTCGTCGGGGGTGTCGCCTTTTCACGGGCCGACGGTATGCGTGTCTTGGGTACCTTGGGGCTGGTGCTCGGCGGATTTACTTTCGTCGCTTCTCTGATACTCGTCCTCTATACCCACCAGCACCCCGCGCAGGATGTCATTCAGTCGCCGGGCGGATTGCTGCTCCGGGTCGTGCTTTTCGGTGGGCTTACCACGCTCTCCGGCGGTGTGCTGTGGTGGTATCGGGATCTCCGCCCCTGCGATGCATCCCACGTGCCAGACCAGTGCATTTCGCGTGGCTCCTGGCTTGTCCTCCTGCTCCTGTTGGCCTTGGCCGCCCTCCTTCTTGGGCTCCAATTGGACCGCTATCCCTGGGCGGCGCCCGATGAAATTCACCACCTCAACGTGGCGCGAAATCTGGCCGTCCATGGGGCCTATGCCTCAGGGAATCCGGAAAGTGGTTTCACCTACTTTGATTCCTTCGATTCCGTGGGGCCCACCGTGTTGCTCCCCGTGGCCCTTGCGCTGAAAGCAGGCGGGGTGACCCTCGTCGCTGGCCGTTTCGTTATGCCTTTCTTCTTCCTGATGTTGTGCCTGGCAGGCTTCCAATTTTGCCGTATGCTCTATGGTGCGTGGTCCGGTGTGGACGCCGTGGCCTTCCTCCTCGCTACCTTTTCGTCGATTTACCTGGGGCGTACCGTCTACGGGGAGGTGCCCGCCTTCGCCTTTTTATTGTGCGGACTCATCACGTGGCACCGTGCCCTGGCCCTGCCGGGTTGGAGCGGATGGGGGTTGGCCACCGGACTGCTGATGGCAGCGGCGGTGCTCTCCAAGACCATTGTGGTGTTGGTGATTTTCAGCCTGGCCGGTGCCTGGGCCTATGACCGGGTGCGCCATCGCCAGATTCGTTGGGCACACATCGTCACCCCCGCCCTCAGTGGGCTGGCCCTGCTGTTGGTCTGGAAAGGGTTTCAGCACTTCCACGGCGGCGAGAGCGCGGATGATGGCGGCGTGCTCACCATTTATCAGCACTACCTGCTATTCGGCATCAGCAGCACGCCCTTTGCCATTGCCAACTCCGTGGTGCTCAATCCCGTGGCCCATCTGGGGTGGCTGGTCATCGCTGTGATCAGTGTGCCGCTGGTCTTCCGGCAGCGCTATGCGCCGGCCGCCGTGGCCCTCTATCTCTACGCCCTCTTCATGCTCTACTGGTGGTTTTTCTTTACACCGGGACAGCTGCACCGCTATCTCTGGAATGCCTATGCCATCCTCGGACTCTTCGCCGCGCCATGGCTGGTGACCGGGGTGCAGTATGTGATGAACACCCAACAGGCGAAAGCACGGCGGGCGCTCTGTCTGGTTGCGCTTGTCCTGCTGGTGGGTCCGGGTATTCGTTGGGTGGGCTTGCAGGCCGCCGAAGTCGTCACGAAGGACGAGATGGCCGACGATTGGGCCCTCCTGGAAGCGATCGAGGCCCTCCCGCCGACCCAACAGGTCGGGACCACCCGTGGCCGTTTGCCGGGAGTGGTTCAGTTTTTTACGGGACGGGCCATTCGCTCCCACGATGAGGTGGAGGAGCTCTGGCCCCAGTGCGATGTACTCATCCTGCCCGACACACCGGCCCATCGGGCGCGCGTTCCGGAAGGGCAGCGGCTTAACTCGGTGGGCGGCTTTGTGCTACTGTCTACCGCGAAAACAACGGAGTAATCATGGCCAAGACGCGCGTATCAATTTTCTACCCCTGCTACAACGACTGGGGCACCATGGGCAGCATGGTCATGTTGACCATCCAGACGGCCGAGCGCCTCAATCTGGACTATGATATTACCCTCATCGATGACGGGAGCCAGGAGCATACCCTCGACCTCCTGAAAGAAATTGAGCGGGTCTTTCCCCAGGTAACGATTGTGCGCCACGAGAAGAACCGGGGGTATGGCGGCGCACTCCGCAGTGGCTTTGCCGCCGCTACAGGGGACTGGGTGTTCTATACCGACGGCGACGCCCAATATGACGTGCGCGAAATGGACCGCCTCGTGGAGGCCATCTCCGACGACGTGGATGTGGTGCAGGGCTATAAGATCACGCGCCATGACCCCCTTCATCGCATCGTCATCGGGCGGATGTACCACCATCTGGTACGCCTCGCCTTTGGGCTCAAACTGCGGGATGTGGACTGCGAC
This sequence comes from Candidatus Hydrogenedentota bacterium, assembly GCA_030432675.1. GTDB lineage: Bacteria > Hydrogenedentota > Hydrogenedentia > Hydrogenedentales > JAEUWI01 > JAEUWI01. The sequence continues at coordinate 5,270 of JAUIMA010000026.1, forward strand.
TTTCGCCTCATTCGGCGGCGCGTGTTTGACACCGTGGAGCTGAAGAGCGACAGCGGCGTGATTTGCGCGGAAATGATGACCAAGATTCAGCGCGCCAACTTTCGCGTGGCCGAGGTGCCCGTCCACCATTACGAACGCCAGCACGGCAAATCCCAGTTCTTTAATTTCCCGCGCATCTTCCGGGTGCTCCGCCAACTCTCTGGACTCTGGTTTCGCATGGTTATCCAGGGAAAGGACGGTTGACCGTGGTGCCCTTCGTCGAACTCCAATCCCAATTCCGGGCGCTGGAGTCGGAAGTGCGTGCGGCCATAGACGGTGTGCTGGCCCGAAGCTGGTACGTCCTTGGGGAAGAGTGCCGTGACTTTGAAGACGAATTTGCGGCCTGGGTGGGCACCGGGCACGCCGTGGGCGTAGGCTCCGGGACGGATGCCATCCAACTGGCCCTCCGTGCCCTGGGGGTGGGCCCCGGAGACGAAGTGATTACGGTGGCCAATACCTGTGTACCGACCGTTGCGGCCATTGGGGCCACGGGGGCGCGGCCCCGACTCGTGGATGCCCATCCCGACACCCTGACCCTGGACCCTAATGGGCTGGCGGAGGCGCGGACGGAAAAGACCCGGGCCATTGTGCCCGTCCATCTCTATGGCCATCCCTGCGATATGGATCCCATCCTGGAATTCGCTCGTAGCCATGGACTTGCCGTGGTGGAAGATTGTGCCCAGGCCCATGGTGCCACCTATAAGGGGCGGGCCTGCGGAACCATGGGCGATCTGGCGGCCTTCAGTTTTTATCCCTCCAAGAATCTGGGGGCCTATGGCGACGGCGGCGCGGTGACCACTTCCAATCCTGACCATGCCGATAGGCTGAGGAAACTCCGAAACTACGGTGAAGAAGCGCGCTACACCCACACCCTCGAAGGGATTAACAGCCGGCTGGACGAGATTCAGGCCGCCGTGTTGCGGGTGAAGTTGCCCTACGTGCACGGGTGGAATGCCCAGCGGACCCAATGGGCGGCGCGCTATGACGCGGGCCTGGCGGCCACCCCCGTGGAATTGCCCCCACGCGCCCCATGGGCGGCCTCTGCCCATCATCTCTATCCCATCCGCCATCCGGAGCGGGATGCCCTGCGCGCCTTTCTGTTGGAGCACGGCGTCCAGACCCAGATGCACTACCCGACGCCTATCCACCTTCAGCCCGCCTACCAATCCCTGGGCTATGCGGCCGGCCGCTTTCCCGTGGCCGAGCGGGCCGGTCGGGAAGTGCTCTCCCTGCCCCTGTACCCGGAGCTTCAGGAAGAAGCCATCGAAGCGGTGATGGAACAGCTCGCGCAATTTTTTACGTAAAGGCATATTTGCGCTCTTGCGGGAAAAGCACGGCGATGCTATGCTAGGGGAAGATTCAACGTTGAGGGAACGCATTTCGCCTGCTCTATTCAGCGAACCGGCCGTCGATTCCCCTCCGAGGACGGGAGCACGGGCGGAGGTTGGACGAGGCGCTCGCACTGGACGAAATGACCCCGCCGCTTGAAGCGGAATATCAGGATCAGGTGAGGATCCAAGCGCAACCGTTCGCAAGGAGAGGATTTGTTATGGCATTTCGTAAGGGCTTTACGCTGTTGGAGCTGTTGGTGGTTATCGCCATTATCAGTATCCTGGCGGCCATGTTGCTCCCCGGACTGGTGCGCGCACGGGAGGCGGCACGTCGGGTAAGCTGCAGCAATAACCTCCGCCAGATGGGCATTGCGCTCAAGATGTATGCCAACGAGAGCGGGGGCCAGTTCCCACCGCTGCAGAAGTTTGTGGGGGATGCCTGCGAAACCAAGAACACCCGGGTTTTCATGTTTGATGGCCCCTCCATTTACCCCGAGTACCTTGCCGAAAGCCGGGTGCTGGTTTGCCCCTCCGGATTCGAAGCCGTTCAGGAAGAGCGGGGTGGACGATGGAATCGTCCCGATGGTCCCCTCGGTAAACGGGAGGGGGGCTCGGTGAATCCCTGTCTCCTCGACCAGCTTTCCTATTTCTATGCCAATTGGATTTTCAAGACGGAGTGGATCACCGAAGAGGGCACGGGGGACGTGAGCCAACCCTTCCTCGACGGCTTGCGCAACATTCTGGATGCCCCCGATGTCGCCCCCCTGGAGGCGTCCTGGTCCTTCACCAACGAATTCGGCGAGACCCAGCAGGTTTTGCGACTCCAGGAAGGCATCGAGCGCTTCCAGATTACCGACATCAACAACCCCTCCAAGGCCGACATCTCCCAAAGCTCCGTGGCCATCATGTTTGACCGCATCGACCTGAACCCCCTCGGATTCAACCACATCCCCGGTGGCGCGAATGTGCTCTACATGGATGGACACGTCGAATGGGTCAAGTACCCCGGACCCTACCCCGTGAATCGGGCCTGGGCCACCCTGGTGGACTTGCTGGAGATATAGGCGCGCGAATCCGTCCCGTCAGTGCACGTTACAGTGCTGCCCTATGGACCGCCAGCGGCCTATGGTGGCCGAGGCGGCTGCGTGGGCGCATCCTATAGGGCTACTCGGTGGCCTGTACCGCATTCCTGTTTCGGCGTGAACGATGAAAGAGACCGACCAGGCCCATGCCCAGCAGGGCCATTGGGGCGGCTGCGGGGACGGGCACGATGGCTCCGGGATGAACGGCTTCAATCCGTATATTAAGAATTTCAAGATCGAGGATGTCGCCACTGACACGATTCGTGCGCATGAATGCCAAGGGCTGTCCATCCCGGTCCCTTCTGGTGAAACCGAACGCGTACGCATCCCGATGACGGTCGCCTGGGTCATCGTGGGGATCGGTGCCCCGTGCGGAAGCCTGGGTCTTAGAAGTGGTGCCAATGTTTCCAGAGATGAGCGCACTGATTTGGGGGAGTATGTTCGAGGGCTGTTCATCGAATGGGGAGTCGGGGTGGGGGGCCGTGTTGTGTACTCCCGTCATGGCAATATTCATGCCCGTGACAACGTTTGCCCCGTAATCAAATGACGTGGCATCGAAGGTCAGGGTGAAATCCCAATGCGTGCCATTCACAAGCACGCTAATTGGATCGAAATCGATGGAACTGGGTTGGCTTCCGTCTCGTGTGCCACGAATTCGTATGCTTCCCTCTGCGACAAACTTATTGGGCGTATCGGTTGTCGGGGTGAAGCCCGCTGCACTGAAACTCGAAAACTCCAGCGTCGTGCCAGCTGACGACGGGCTTGCCCAGCAGACAAGTGCCACCGGCATAAGATAGACGATTACCCTGGAGAATTTGTAAGGGGTGCTTGCACAGAGATTAAAACTAGTTCGCGGGACCATGGTTCTTCCTCTCGAGGTTGATATTCCTTGGGACCTCAGCGTCCAATGCTACGATACGCCCAAGACGGCGCCCGTAAATGCCTGCAGGGCTACTCGCGCTTCGAGCGCGGTCTACTTTTTCTGGCACTTCTTGTTGCTCTATGGGAAGAGGCAAGATGCCCGAAGAGGTGATATTGAAAAGAACTGCGATACGGAAGAATAGAATGCTGGAGTAGTGGTGTATTACGTATCCTGTCCCAAAGTGTCGCTCGTGTCAAGAAGTTTCTGTGTATTTTCAGGCTGTCCATAAATCGGACACGGAAGGCGTTCGCATGAGCGCTGGGGAGCCGTATGGGGTCCCGTTCGGACGGGGAACTGACGGAGTGTTCCACGGATGAACAGTGCGCTTTGGCGTACGAGGTCGGTAGGGACGGTTGCCAGTGGCCCTTCCCGTGAAGTCGGTGTATCTGATGTGCCGTCGGGCGGCTGCATGTCCCGGCGGACTCCGTGGAGGAGGCGGGGATTCGGACGGAGCTTCATGATTGGGCCGTGGAGTAAGCAATCGTTCTGCCACCGGGACGGGAACGCGCCTCAAGGTCGTGGGGGTGCTGGCAGGCGTGCGGGATGGCACGTGGCGGACTTGGGTTGCGCAGGGCCTGTGAGCGCGATACCGTCCCGTCAGTCTCCACGTTCTTCTTGAGGGACGAGCCCATGGAGCGCTGCCAGAAGTCTACTTGGAGGCGCCCGGGTATTGCCGACAGCGTTCTACTTGGATTCCAAGGCGACATTGTCCATCGTCGCGCCGTCCTGGATGGTGAGGGTTTTGGAGACCGCGATGGTCTTCCGATTCTGCACGAAACGCACTTCGTAGTCGCCGTCTTCCAGGAATTCCGCCATGAAATTCAGCCCGTCGTAGTTCGTGTTGCATTGCTTACCCCCCTCGCCGAGCTCCCATATTTCAATGTGACCCCTTCGTCCCCGGAGGGCGATCGTGTCAGGCACGGAGCCCGAGATACGACCGCCGGATAGGATGATCTCGATGGGGTCCATGTCCTCTCCTATCACAACGGGCAGGTAATCGATCCGTTCCAGGCCGTCGTATTCGTAGTGGAGTAGTGCCGGGCCCATGGGGAAGGTAGCGAGTTGAAAACGGCCCGAAGCGTCAGGGCGAACGGTGCACGTGATGGCGTGTTTGATGTTCATCAGCTTGATTTTCATTCGGGTGGGTTCGCTGGGTCCGACGACCGAGCCCGTTACGCGCGCGCCTTCATCGAGCTTGATATCGCAACGTCGTGTGGCCCCTTCTTCGAGGGGTATCAGGTATTTCCACGTCTCTCCAAGATAGCTCCCAAGGGTAAAATTCAGGGTGTACTGGCCTGCGGAAACATGCTCAAAGACGTGGTAACCGCTCTGGTCAGTCTGGCCGGTCAACGTTAATGTTCCGTTTTGAAGCCGCTCCGCGCTCATCAGCAGGCCCACCTCGGGCGCGCCGTTTTGGCCGGTCACTTGAACAATCAGTTTTCCAAGACGTCCGAGGTTGGAGGCCCCTTCGACCACGGTCGGTGTGGTCACGGCAAGATCCATGGCAAGCGTGTTATCTTCCGGGCCCACCGTAATGATTTCCCGGTATGCGTTGAGAAGACAGGGGATGTTATTTCGTCTGACGTCCACCCAATACGCTCCTGGCGGCAGGTCAAAAGAAAACGTGCCATCCTCAGCCGGGCGCTCATGGCTGGTAATGTCGCCACCAGATAATCTGATTTCAATATTGCGGTAGGACGCTTGGCCCTGTTCATCCCGAAGTTGTCCTTGAACGGTGCAAGTTGGCCGGGGGACTTCGACCAGCAATTCACCCTGCCCTGACGCAGGCACGTCTACGACAAATTCTTTTTGAAAACCGTAGCTTGTATCTACGGAAACGGTCTGTATGCCCGCCTTCATGTTTTCTATTACGAAGTGGCCCGGGTCGGCCGTGTAGCGGGTCTTACCGTGACGGAGTGTGTCGCCCCCGCCGGCTTCCGCCGAGACACCGTCGGGATAACGTACATAGACGTCGAAGCGACCCGGCGCACCGAGTACGATTCGGTAGAGGTCATCCTCCGATTTTTCGAGCATGGACTCACGGATAACCCGTTCGCTATATTCCGGGGAAATGACAGACCAGCTTTCGTCTACGAGGACAATCGCCTTGTGGTTTTCATCATACTTGACGAAAAGATTGCCGGCGGAATCGCTCCGCATGGTGGGGCCGTTTCGTTGGTCGTGCCATCTCCAGCGGGTGTTTTCCAAAGGCTTGCCCGCTGAATCCACGACGCGGATAGCGCGATAGTCTCCCGTGCTGTCAGACAGGGCCGGAAAGTGGACATCCACCTCATAGTGGTCGGGCACGATGGCGAGGTTTTCAATGGGTACATCAGTCGTTTGTCCCCGTTCCGGGTGGTCTGCGTAAAGCAAGACGCCATAGGGCCTGGAAGTACCGCCGTAGGCCACAATCCAGCTATCCGACGTCTCCACCGGCAGCACGAGGGACCAATGGCCCGTCTTGTCGGCGATGACCCCAGTGAACGGGAGGGCACGCCGCATGGCGATCTCGGGCCGGATTGATGTAAAGAGGGAAGCGCCCCCATGCTGGCGATGGGGCCGTGCCCTTCGGCCGTTGAGATCGCCACACTTCAGGCTCAGTTGGGTGCCCGGCATGAGCTCCCCCGCCGGGTCGATTGCCCTGCCGGAAAAGGTAATCGCCCGGGTGGGTTTTAGCGATACTTCGAGCTTAAACTCCTGTCCGCTCTGGACCGGTAAGTCGATGCGCCGATGAAGGTAAAAGCTTTCGCGGGTATCGCCTGCCGGGCGTAAGGCACCGGGAACGGGGATCCCGTTCTTCGGGCGCGGTGCCAGGAAAGAGAGTCCTAATGTGCCCATGTCGGACGAAGAAAGGGCGGCAAAGCCGGAATCGAAGTGGCCGTGTTCGTCGGTCTTCAGTTCCCCCAAGACGACATTGGCGATGGGTCCACCCGTTTCATTGAGGACGGTTCCGCGCACCCGGATAGCTCCTCCCAAGATAATGTGGGGTTGACCCGCCACATCGGGTTCGGAAGGGGTGAGGCGGCTTTCTCCCAACCCATAGGCCATGTGGTAGGCCTGAATCGTGGGGCTTGTATCCTCAGTGAGCGCACGTAAGACGAAATTTCCCTGTGCGTCCGTCTGGACCGGGGCAGCGGGCGTTGCGTCAATCCGAGTTTCAGGCCATTGTTCAAACCCGTTGTATGGAAGGACCGACGGGAAACCGACCCAGGCCCCTGCGACGGGATGGCCCTCTTTACTGACTACTTTTCCGGTGAGGGTGAGCTTCGGAATCAGCGTGCCAAGAAAGTCCGATTTCTTACCCGGCACAATTTGAAGCGTTTCGCCGCCCGTTGGGCGCTCGATGGTTCCGTAGTCCTCATGGGCGAAACGAAGTGTGTAGGAGCCGGGTGGCAGGGCCTCGGCGATAAAATGTCCCTGGCTATCGGTCACCCGGCGCTGCACCGTTACCCTGCTGGAGTTGGACTGGATCTCAACGGTGCACCCGGCAATGGGCGCTTCCGTGTCCTGCGTGACCAGTCGGCCCGCCAGGCTTCCGGGCGCTTCCAATCTTAGTTTTGCGCCATCTTCCTTTATCGGGAAATGTCTTATGGGGCTGTACAGTCCCTCGGATTCGGCATAATAGCTGGGGTGCCAGCGCGTCTGCGCAAGGGCGGGAAAGGCAAACTTACCCTCGCCATCCGTTTCGATACGAAGGGTAGTTACGCCATCGGCGGATAGAAGATGTACCGTTGCTCGGGCCGGTTTATCATCACGCGTGACCGTACCGAAGATTGCGTCTCCCACGGGAAGGGGGACGAGTTGAAACGGAAGGGGGGACGATGATTGAAACACCCTCTCCTGCACAGGTTCATAGCCGGGCTGGAAGATGTTGATGTAATAGTGGGCGTGGCGGCTGGGGACCTGGAGTTGGAATGCACCTTCCGCATCCGTGACGACGGCGGGCGTGCCCGTCGTGTCCCACAGGGCCTCCGGTCGTTCCTGTTCCCACAATCGGATGGGTACACCGGCCAGTGGCTCACCCGCCGGGCTACGCACCGTGCCCGTAACTGTAAACGGGTCGTTTGCGAGGGACGTGTCCAACGGCGCGATGCTAACGGGAAGGTTCCGGTCAGATGCGAAGGCGCCGAAGGAGGCGATAAAAAGCAGTATCAACGTGGCGATTCGTGTGCCTGGGTAGTTCATGCGAGTCCCCCTGTTGTTGTGTGTATGGCCGCAGGATATGGACTATTATCCCGTAGATTGTCTCCCCTGTAAAGGCCGAAAATTCAGTTTCCCAAATTTTCCTCTGGTCTTACACACCACCGCCCGCGTTGACAATCATCTGGGCCATGTTGGCGTCCTGGCGCTCGGCTGTCAGGGTGTAGGGGGTCTTGCCACTGGCGTCTCGGACGTTGGGGTTGGCACCGTTACTGAGGAGGAAGGCCACCTGCTCGTAGTCGCCCCGGTTGACCGCCAGGTGCAGCAAGGTGTTGCCGGATTTGTCGGCGGAATTAATATCCACCCCTTTGAGGATGAAGTAGTTCACCAGGTCGGAATGACCTTGTTCGATGGCCAGGAAGAGTGGCGTGTTGCCTTCTTTGTCGGGCGTGTTCAACTCGGGCTTGCCAGCCACCGCGTGGGACTCCCAATCCCGGCGGATGAGATCGATGATGGGGATGGAGCCCTGGAATGCGGCCATGTGGATGGCGGTCCAGCCCCGGTGGGTCATCCGATTGGCCACGGCGCCGTAGCTCATGAGCAGTTCCACCATGCGTTCGTGTCCCTTCCAGGCCGCAAGGTGGAGGGCATCCCAGCCATCGTTGGTTCGGAGCGTCGGGTCTGCGTGGTGGGTGAGGAGGAGCTGGGCGAGTTCGATGTTGCCATTCTTCGCCGCCGTGTGGAGGGCCGTCATATTGTCGAGATCCGTGGCATTTGCCTTGGCACCCTGTTCCAACAAAGACGCCACGAGGGCCAAATCGCCGGCCCGTGCCGCTTCATGAATTTCCAGAAAGCCAAAATTATTGCGTTCCCGATTGACCCGCGCCTCGCACCCCACCAGTGTCACTCCGACCAATAAGAGCGCCAAGGCACCCCGCACTACTGAATTCATGCTATTCCTCCTTGATTCTTCCGCGTTGGCGCGTAACAATACGCCCGTCGTCGCGTTATGGATGGGGCGACGTCCTGGTGTCATGTTAGCACCCTCATCACAGGAGCGCAAAACCGTGAATACGGAAGAGTACGCGTGCATGCGCGCTGTGGAAGATACCCATTGGTGGTACCGGGGCCTTCACGCCCTCGTGTCCCGCGCCGTTACGCGCCACCTGAAGGTCGGTGCAACCGTGGTGGATGTGGGTTGTGGTACGGGGGGGATGGCGGCGCGATTGGAATCCGCCTATGCCGTCACGGGCGTGGACCTGGCACCCGAGGCCGTGGCATTCTGCCGGGAGCGGGGCATGACGCGGGTCGCGCAGGCAGATGCAGGTCAGTTGCCCCTGGCGGGGGAGGTCGCTGACGGGATGTTCCTTTTGGACGTGCTCTACCATGCGGGGGTGCCGAATCGGGCGGCGGTCTTGCGCGAAGCCTATCGCATCGTCCGGCCGGGGGGCATTGTGGTGCTCAACGTACCGGCCTACCAATGGCTCTATTCGTCCCACGACGTGGCGGTCCACACGGCCCACCGCTTTACCCGCGGCGAAATAAACGGACTCCTCCGGGAGACGGGTTTTGAAATTGTTCAATCCACCTATTGGAACAGCCTGCTCTTACCCGCCATCGTCGCCTGCCGGGTGGCGCGCAAGTGGCTCCCGGAGCGGGGGTCCGATTTGGACCCCCACACTCCGGATTGGGTGAACACTGTGCTCGGCGGCTTGCTGGCCTTCGAACGTCAGGTGATGGCCTGCTGCTCCTGGCCTGCGGGCCTCTCTATATTTGTGGTGGCCCGTCGACCTTCGCAATAGATACGTAATAGGCGCCCCGCTCCGAACCGTCCGCTTCCACCAAGGTGCTTTGCAGGCGGTGCTGGCCTTTGGGCAAGTTCAGTCTGAAGGTGGCGGATCGATCGGTGGCCGAGACGGGGGCGGACTCGCTGAGACCGGCGATATGTACCCGGGCCTCGGTAATCTCCAGAGCCTTGCCCCCATCGACGCTGCCACGCATGGTGCCGTCGCTTTCCACGGGCCACCGGCGGAGGTCAAACTGGTAGGTGCCTTCCTGCTCCACCTCGACGACCCAGAAACCCTGTCCTGGTCTTCCGTCACGGACGTAGGGCTGGTTCCAGGGGACCTGCTTGATGGGAGCATGCCAATCGTGGCAGGTGAGATGGCTCACGCCCTGACCCGCGGCGCCAATGACCAGGGGACAGTATTCGTCGAAACGGGCGGAGGTACTGGTCCACCACCCGTCGTAGTGGGCCGTGAGTCGCGTGACGATATCGGGGTGGTTGGATGCCACATCGTGTTTTTGCGCCGGGTCCGTGTCGAGGTCATAAAGTTCCTTGCCATTGACCAGGCGCCAACGGCCTTCCAGCACGGCACTCTTGCGCCATTTTTCAGGATGATCAATGCGCTGGGAATCCACCACGATGGCGCGCGCTGCGGCCGGGTGCGTGGCATCCTGAAGCCAGGGTACGAGACTGATGCCATCAAAGGGCATGGAGGTGTCCTGGTCAATGCCGCAGGTTTCTAACAGGGTTGGCAAGAGGTCGATGTGGGCGCTCAATTCGGGGATGTCTTTCCCGCCCGTCCATTTTCCATCGGGCCACCGGATGAAACAGGGGACCCGATGCCCCCCCTCGTATTCACTCCCCTTGGTGCCGCGCATGCCGGCCTTGTCGCCCGCTGCCGTGCCATTGTCGGTCATGAAAATCACGATGGTATTGTCGGCGAGATGGGCATCATCCAAAGCCTTCATGAGGCGTCCCACACATTCGTCGAAATGGGTGAGCATGCCATAGAACGCGGCCTGCCCCTCTTTGAGGCCTTTCTCTTCGAAGGGCTTCTTGTACTTGTCCGCCACCAGAAAAGGGCCATGGGGGACATTCGTGGGGAGATAACAAAAGAAGGGCGTCTCCCCCTGCTGGGTCATGAATTTCCGCGCCGCGTCAAACCAGACATCGGTGCAATAGCCGGGACAGGCTTTGGGGGTGCCGTTGTGGAAGTAGGTATCGTCGTGGTAGTTGTTGCCCCAGTAATCCGGCGTCTGACCCACGCCACCGCCACCGTGGACCAGGACTTCGTCGAAGCCCCGATCTTCCGGGCGATAGGGATAGGTGTCCCCGAGGTGCCACTTGCCAAAGATGCCCGTCTGATAGCCCGCCTTCTTAAAGTAATCGGCCATGGTGATTTCATCGCGCCGGAGGATGGAGCGGCCCATGATGGTGTGCCAGACGCCCGTGCGGTTGTTGTAGCGTCCCGTCATGAGAGAGGCCCGGGTGGGGGCACAGGTGGGGCTCACGTGAAAGTTGGTGAGTCGCAGGCTTTGACGGTGGAGTTCATCAAGATGGGGGGTCTGGAGCACGGGGTTTCCGAGACACGAGAGATCGCCGTAGCCCTGGTCATCCGTCATGATGAGCAACACGTTGGGTCGGGAGGGCACGCTATGGGCCCGGGGGGTAGACCAGGCCGCCAGGGCGACCAGACCGAGGCCCGAGTGTTGCAGAAAACTACGCCGTGAATGCTTGTCCGAAGCCTGTCGAATTCTATCCATGAAGCCGCCTTTCGTTGTGGGTTACGGAGACTACCAGCATGAAAGAACGACAATCGGATTGCAAGCTTATCGGATGGATAACGAAGGGGGCGCGATACCTTACTCGGTGGCGGCTGCTTCGGGGGCACGGGGTGCGACATCGATGCGGTACCAGGTCTCATCAAGCCGGACGATGACATCCTGGGTCCCATCCACGAGTTGGGCCAGGTCGGGGTGGGCGTCCAGCAGTTGGGTCCATGCTTCCGAAGGTGCCTCAACGACGGAGAGGGGTTCTTGCCCATAGCTGTGCTGTGTCAGTACGCCTTCCGTCAGGGAAAATTGATGCGCACGCCATTGCACCGGTTCGGCGGGGGCGACGGCCGCCGTGCTCGGAGACTCGTCCGCCATCCGTTGTTTGAGGAGGGATCGGCGCGGTTCCTCCGCTGGGACGTCATCAGCGTCCGCCATGACTTCATTTTCCGACAGGGGTGCGTTTGCACTATCGTTCTTCGCTTCGGGGACGGCCTCTTCCAGCGTGGGAGTCGGCGCGGTGGTGGGTGCGGGTGCGGGCGGTGCTGCTTGGATAGACACCCCATCGCTCTGTTCCATTTTGCGGGAACGGGCGGGCGCTCCTGCTTCGGGAAGACTGGGGGCGTCTGCCGGAGGCGACGATGGATTCATCCGTATTTCCGCTTCGAGAGCCACCTCCGGTATGCCTCCGCCTCCTCCGAATCCCGAGGACGTGGCGCCGAGGCCACGACCACCCAGGGCGGCGGGGGGCGCGGACAATTCGCCTTCCATCAGGTCCTGCGATGCCGCAGTGGACGCCTGTTCTATTGCCGCTTCAGTAGCCCCTTGCAGGGGGGCTTCTGCGGGAGCCGATTGGGCCTCAGGTTCCCGCTGGTCCAGGTTGCTGGAAAGTATCATGGTCCTCTCAGGGCTATCCTGCAGGGTGCGCCAACCGATACCACCGGCCACGAGTACGATTGCTGCCGCCGCCGCCATGCGCCAGGGGGACCACCCCATCCCGGTGGATGAGGGGGCCGGGGCGAGGGCTTCCTTGAGGAGTTCGTCGAAGTTGTCCGGCGCCTTTACGGGATGGTGATAGAAATAGACGTCTGACACCTGCTTGTAACCATGGAGTTCCCGGAGGCACTCCGCGCATTCGGAGAGGTGCTCCTCCACGAGCTCCCGGTCTTCGGAATTGAGCTCATCGTCCAGCAGGGCGGAAAACTCGTTGCGGATTTGTTCGCAGGCGATGGGCATCAGATCACCCCCTTGTGGGTCAGGCAATCACGGAGCCGCTTACGGGCCTGGTTGAGCCGCGACTTGATGGTGCCCTGGGGACAGCCCACCGAGGTAGCGATGTCGGCATAGCTGAGGTTGTCAAAGGTGCGCAGCACGAAGGGGAGGCGATAGGTGTCCGGTAGTTCTTCGAGACAGTCCTTCAGCCCGTCATTCAACTCGCGTTTCTGGGCCAGGTGACTGGGGGTAACCCCATCGGTCGTCGCGGCCTGTGCGACGGAAGGCGCTTTTTCTTCCAGCAGCTCGAAGGACACGCCCTTGTTGCGGCCCTTACGCGACGTATCACGGAGCTTATTTCGGGCCGCGTTAGCGGCGATGCTGTAGAGCCAGGTGAAGACCTGGGAGTGTCCCTCGAAACTGTCGAAGCTGCGATGGGCCCGGACAAATACTTCCAGGGCGACATCGAGGCTGTCTTCATGATTTCCGAGATAGCGATAGACCACGTTATAAACCCGATCCTTGTAGCGGCGTACCAGTTCTTCAAAGGCGGAGTCCTGCCCTTCACGGCAGGCGCGCACCAGATCATCGTCTGAATGCCTTTGTGTTTCTTCCAATATCACCACGCGGGGGACTTCTCCAGTTTTCAGGATCTTAGACACCAGGAATCGGGGTTGGTTCTCTCATATTGTACCGTGCACTTTGTGGCCCAGGGAAGTTGGAGGCGGTTTTTTCGCGGTCTTCCCGTTGGGAGGAACGTGGGGTGCCCAGGGCGGTAGTGTCGTAAAGTATTTGGCGTGAATGGGTTGTGGCGGCGATGGCATGGTCGGGGCTTGTGCCGAATTGGAGCAGGTTTCGTTTCGTGAAGCTATTTAGGTGACCTGAGGGCCGGTATTCTTGTATGCTGTGGGCCACTTTTACCTGGAGAATCCCCATGGCATTTCTTGACGACGCACTGGCCCATGCACAGGCAAATTCCGAACGGCATCTGGAAGAGTACCGTGCCCTCCTGGCCATGCCCAGTATTTCGACCCTGCCCGAAAATAAGGCCGACGTAGTGAAGACGGCCGAGTGGCTCGCACAGCAACTCCGTGACCTGAAGATGGAAAATGTGGCGGTCATGCCCACCGACGGCCATCCCATCGTCTATGGTGAATGGCTGAAGGCACCCGGCAAACCGACCTTGCTGATTTACGGGCACTACGACGTGCAACCCGTGGACCCCCTCGATGAGTGGGAGTCTGATCCCTTTGCCGGCGAAATTCGGGGTGACTATATCTACGCCCGGGGTGCGTCGGATATGAAGGGCCAGATTTTCGCCCAGTTGAAGGCCATGGAAAGCATCGCCGCCCAGGGCGACTATCCGGTCAACGTGAAGTACCTCCTGGAAGGCGAAGAAGAAGTAGGCTCGCCCAGCTTGCCGGGCTTCATTGATGCCCACAAAGAGCGCCTGGCCTGTGACGCGGTGTTGAATTGTGACTCCGGCATCTACGACAAGGATACGCCGGCCATCATGTATTCGCTGCGGGGCCTCGCCTATTTTGAGCTGGAGCTGCGGACCGCAAAGAAAGATCTCCACAGTGGCATGTTTGGCGGCGCCGTGCGTAATCCCCTCCACGTCCTGTCTGAATTAATTGCGGCCATGCACGATGCGCAAGGGCGCGTCACGCTGCCTGGATTCTATGACGACGTCCGTCCCTTGAGCGATGAAGAGCGTACCTTGTTGCAGCGCCTGCCCCACGACGACGAAAGTTTTCAGGAAATGGCGGGGGTCCAGATGTGCTTCGGCGAGGCGGGCTTTTCAACGGTGGAGCGCATTGGTGCCCGGCCGACCCTGGAGGTGAATGGTATCTGGGGAGGCTTCACCGGGGAAGGCGCAAAGACGGTGTTGCCCGCCCGCGCCCACGCCAAAATCAGTGCCCGTCTCGTGGCAGATCAGGATCCGGAAGCCATCGAAGGACAGTTTCGCGCCTTTCTGGAAGACCACGTGCCCGAGGGCGTCTCCTGGGATCTGCACAAGCATTCGAGCGGACCCGGATCGACCATGGACCGCACCTCCATCTATATTAAGGCTGCCGAAGAGGCCCTGGAAACGAGCTATGGAAAACCGCCCGTCTTCAAGCGGGAAGGCGGCAGCGTGCCCATCGTTGGGATGCTGCAGAAGAAACTCGGGGTAGATACCGTCATGTTGGGCTTCGCCCAGCCCGACGACGGCATCCATGGACCCAACGAGCGCCAATATCTGCCTGGTTTTTTCCGGGGGATTGAAACCTATATTCGTTATTTGGATATCCTCGGGAAATAACGCGGGGAAAAGACCAAAAGGACGAAAAGGACCTAAGGGACGGCGGACATGGTCGTGGGGCATCCAAGGTTAGTCCTATTGACCGTAGGTTGGTCCACCGCCAATCTAAGCAAGCGCTCCAAGCGGGGATGTTTCGGGTGTCGTATCTTGGCTTGTTGCGGTGACCGCTTCCCATGCCGTCCTTATAGTCTTTTAGGTCCTTTATGTCTTTTCCAATCGGATTTTTCGGTTAAGTCTCTGTTAGCACAGTCACTCCTACGGCGCGCTGACAGTTCATTTACAGGAGAAGTACGTTGAATAAATCTTCATGGCGTGATCTGATTAAACTCGAAGACTGGTGGGCCATCTGGCTTGGCTTCATTTTGCTGGGCACCGTCTTCCTCGGTGCGGTCGATAGCGTTCCCAAAATGCCGGGCTGGTCATGGGGCGATTTTTCGGCCCTTAGCTCCGGGATAGCCTTTGGGCCTTTGATCGCCCTGGCGGCGGGCTTGTGTGTCCTTTTTGGCGGGGCCATCGCCGTCATGGGGAAAGACCGGGTCCTGTCCTTCGTCCCGGGATTCTTTGTGATTTTCCTGCTGGCCTGTCTGACCTACGTCTTCGCTAACGAAGCTACAGTGAAGCACTATGGCATCAGCTATGCCTTCTGGGCCGTAGGCCTGGGGCTGCTCATCGCCAACACCGTCGGCATACCCGCGTGGCTCCAGCCCGCGATAAAGACCGAGTTCTACATCAAGACCGGCCTCGTCATCATGGGCTCGGGCATCCTATTCGGCAACATCCTGAAGTTTGGTGCCTACGGCCTCGCCATTGCGTGGGGCGTGACGCCCATCGTCATTATCTTCATGTGGTTCTTCGGGACACGCGTCCTGAAGATGGTGAACAAGCCCCTCGTTATCATCATCGCTACGGCCACCTCCGTCTGCGGTGTGTCCGCAGCCATCGCGGCGGCGGCCGCGTCGAATGCGAAGAAGGAAGACCTTACCATCGCCGTGGGGATGACCCTCATCTTTACCGTCGCCATGATGATCTTCATGCCCATCCTCGTGGCCCAGATGGGCCTTTCGCCCTTGCTCGGCGGGGCCTGGATGGGCGGCACCATCGATGCCACCGGTGCCGTGGGTGCGGCAGGTGCCGTGCTCGGGCCGGAAGCGGAAGCGGCGGCCATCATTGTGAAGATGATCCAGAACATCCTCATTGGCGTCGTGGCCTTCTGTATCGCCGTCTTCTGGGTGACCCGGGTGGACCGGGATGCCGACAACGAGCGTCCCGGCATGGCGGAAGTGTGGAAGCGCTTTCCCAAATTTATCCTGGGCTTTCTCGCCGCTTCCCTCGTGGCGTCCTTCGTCATGATTCCCCTGCTTGGCGAAGACACGGTGAGCAGCATGTTGAAGCAGACCAAAACCATCCGCGGTTGGCTTTTCACCATGGCCTTTATCTCCATCGGACTGGAGTCTAACTTCAAGGCCATGGCCGCACAAATGCAGGGTGGCAAACCCATGACGCTCTATCTCGTGGGCCAGACCTTCAATATCGTGCTGACCCTCTTTATCGCCTGGCTGGTCCTGAGTGGCGTGCTCTTTCCCCTGCCGCCCTCTCTGGTAAACTAATGGATACGAAATCGACATTCCAGGGCTGGCTACGGTTGGCTCTGGGCCTTGGCGTGGCCCTGTTACTCATATCCACCGTGTTGCCCTGGCTCGCGGAGAAGGGCTATGCAGGCCATGTAATTCAGGAGAATGTCCGCACGGACCGGGATGCTTCGGCGCTCTTTTACACGGAAGATGACCGGACGTGGGAAGTGTTGGAGCGGGTGTCTGCGAAGGAGCAGGCGCCCTGAGCGCAATTTGGTGTGCGGCTACACTGCGAAGGGGTAGAGATGACTCGACGCGTTAAAATGATGAAGCTGCTCTGGGTATTCGTCTGGCTCCTTTGGCTCGCACTCGTTATCCAACCAGAAAGCCGCGGCATCCTGCGCCTCGCTGTTATTCTCCTGTTTTCGGGGCAATTGGTGGCTGGCGTGCTGCTCTTCTGGAAACGCCATTGGCTGCGTTATAGCCTGATTGCCATCGGCCTCCTCGTTGTGACGCCACTCTTGCTACCCGGGCGGGCGGTGGACCAAACGGTGCTCCGAAGTGCCTACATTCAGTCCCTCAAGCCTTATGAAGGGACGACCTATTCGTGGGGTGGGGAGAACCGACTGGGCATCGACTGCTCCGGTCTGGTCCGAAAAGGCTATATCACAGCGAATATGGGGTTGGGCTTGAAGACCCTCAATGGAC
>JAUIMA010000569.1 GCA_030432675.1 Candidatus Hydrogenedentota bacterium
GAATCCGCCGAATCGGAAGGGGCGGTGACCGAACCCGTCGCTACTGCCGAAACGCCCGCCGAAGCCATTCCCGAATCCTCCGAATCGACGATACCCACTGTTTCGGTCCGGCCCCTTTCCAAACTGGAGCGCCAGCCCACGTACGCCGCACTCATGGACCTTTTTACCCGGGGCGTGAGCCATCCTCTCGCGCCCAAGGCCTGGCGGGTTGCCGGTCTTTCCCCCTACGGGTCGGTCCACCAGGCCGTCCGGGCGGGGGACCTTTATGGGGTTATTGACCGGATCGAGGGCGGCGCGGAGATTGACGCACGGGATGATTCCGGTCAGACCCCGTTTTTGGCCGCAGTCAGTGAAAATGAGCCCTATATCATGGACGCCCTCCTGGCGAGGGGCGCTCGGGTCGATGAAGTCGATATGCTGGGGAACAGCGCCATGCACCTGGCCGCCCGCAGCAGCCATATTTATACGCTGGAAACGCTGCAGCAGCGGGGCGCGTGGATCGAGGCGCGAAACCAGGCGAACTATACGCCATTACATGTGGCGGCCGAGGCCGGCGAAGTCTTCGCGGTGCAACACCTCCTGAAGTTGGGTGCCGATATGCAGAGCATGGCCGATCCGAAGGTGCTGTCTATTCCCGCCGTGCTCGCGGCGAAAGCCGAACAATGGGACGTAACCGCCTATTTTCGCAGTCGTAATCAGCACCTGGGGATTCACATGATGGTGGGACTGGGGGATCGCCGGGGGGTTACTGAACTACTCGACGATTTGCCCTTCCTGGCAAACCACCCCAACGCCACCTCACAATCCACCCCCTTGATGGCGGCAGTAACCACCGGACGTTGCGACATGATTGGCTTGCTGGTGGAGCGGGGAGCGGATATGGATACGCCCAATCTGGAGGGCAACACAGCCATGGGGCTGGCCCTCCAGCTGGGTCACCTCGATTGTGCGGACGAATTGCTCGCGCAGGGAGATACGGTCAACCGCATCACAACCACGGGGATGGAGCGAACGCTCCTGAACAAGGTCGTAGCGAAAGAAGATGACGAGGTCCTCGCATTTATCCTGGCACGGGATGGCGATGTGAACCTGGCGGATACGAAGGGCCGCACGGCACTCCATGTGGCCGTAGACGCAGGGGCGGAAGTGTCGCTGGGACTCTTGCTCGATCACGGTGCTAACCCCAATGCCCTTAACGAAGAAGGCTGGACGCCCTTCTTGCTGGCAGCCCGTTATGGAAAGACTTCCTTGTTGGCCGCCATGTTGGCGCACGGGGGAGACACAGGTAGCCAGTCGCCTGTGGGGGAAACCGCGCTCCACCTGGCGGCGGCCGGGGGGCATGGAGAGGCCGTTGAACGGTTGATTGCCGCAGGGGCCGATGTAACCGCATTGGACCATTTGATGATGACCGCACTTCATCGGGCGGCATGGGCCGGACACGATGCCACCGCTCAGCGGCTTCTGGATGGCGGTGCACCGTTGGAAGCGACCGATAACGCCGCCTGCACGCCCTTGCATCTTGCGGTTATGGGGGGACACCAGCAGACCGCAGGTGCCCTGATTGCGCGGGGTGCCGTAATTGGCGCTTTGGCGCACCGGGGACGCAATGTCCTCTTTCTAGCCCTGGAACAAGGTCATACGGACCTCGCCCGCTTTTTGCATGGCCAGGGAATCTCCCTCGATGGCCGGGATGATGAAGGCCGGAGCCTGCTCTTTCCAGCGGCAACCACGGGCTCGGTGGATACCGTTAACTGGCTCGTGAAGTCGGGCCTCGATCCCAATGAAGCAGACCAGAATGGCGTGTTGCCCTTACATCGGGCTGTGGGGGACGGCGATGTGTCCACGGTTCGCTATCTGCTCGATGTCACGGAAGAAGTTGGGGGGGTAGACGGCCAGGGCAGAAGCGCGATGCACAGCGCGGCTTCCCGTGGAAACACGATGATAATTGAAAGCCTCGCCAACGCCGGGGTGCCGGTGGATGGAGAGGATGACCAGAATACCCGGCCGCTCCATCTGGCGGCGGCGGTCGGTCATGGGGCCGCGATTCGTCAATTGTGGGTTCGGGGTGCGGATCTAAACGCCACAACGCGCGAGGGGAATACACCGCTCCATCTCGCGGCACGAGGTGCCAGGGAAGCAGCAATTCGTCAGCTTTTGACCTCAGGCGCGCTACTGTGTGTGGAAAACAATAAGGGGGAAAGCCCCCGGGATTTGCTTGAGGGGCGCCTGACGCAGTTGGAGCAGGAAGGCGGGCCGGATCGACCGGCGAAAGCGACGGTCTTGCTGCGTGCTCGTGCCTTTTTAGACGCAGCGATTACCGAGAGTTACCGGGCGGCTACCTGTCAGGGGAACGTGGATCTCTTGAACGATTTACTGACAAGCTATCCAGAATTTGCGACTACCGAGACCCTGGGGCGTGCACCCATTCATTGGGCGGCTGCCTATGGTCAGGTCGAATGTCTGGGCGCATTGCATGCCCATGGGATTCGCCTGGACCAACCCGAACACAGTGGTGAACAGCAGCGCCCCCTGCATCGCGCCATTGAGGGGCGCCACGTAGAAGCCGTGGCCTGGTTGCTGGAAGCAGGCGCATCGCCTGACGGGGCGGACGCATCGGAAAAAACCGCCCTTGCCTACGCCGAAGCGTCCGGGTTGCCCGAATTGATTGCCTTATTTGCACCCGTGGCCGCACGCTCCGAGTAGGGGCCGGGCCGTCATGGTTGCGCGAGTACTACGGGGTGTCGTGGCCGTGCCTGTCCCATACCACACACCAACCTGGAAATAGGATGTCAACCAGGTTTCCGAAACCCCGTGCCACGCGTAGACGGGCTGAAGCACCATAGAAAAAGCCCGCCACGATGGGTGGCGGGCGCTTGAGCAGGTTCTTGGGTAGCTCAGGTGCTTCGGCGGGTGCCAAAGACGCTACCCGCGAGCAGGATTAGCATCAATCCAACGAGCAGGAAGTCTCCCAGGCGTGAACCGGTGGCGGCCACGCTATTCGGATGACAATCCATGGTGGGCGGCTCTTCACCTTCGCCCTCTCCTTCGCCTTCGCCCTCGCCTTCTCCTTCTCCTTCTCCTTCTCCTTCGCCACCGACCGTGGCGCTCGCCATGGCGATGGTCACGGATTTAAGTTCTCCCGAACCCACGACAACGCCGCGCTCGGCGTCTTCGAAGCCGGTGGATTCACAGAGCACGGCATACTGGCCTGGCAAGACGATGGGGAAGGCGTAGACCCCGTCCTCATTGTCCGTAATAGGCGCGAAGCTGCTTCCTTCCAGGGAGACACTTACGTCATGGAGTCGGTGCTGGTCTGTATCCGCCCACACCGTGCAAAAGAGGCTGGAGGCCAACACGGCAGAGCCGGCCAGTAGTTTGGGCTGAAAATCGCTGGAACCGGCGATGAGCGCTTCCACGGCCTCATCGTCATCCACGCCCCAATCATTGTTTTCCAGCCGCAGCACCTGATCGGTTTCGTTGATTACGGCCGTTGGGGAGGGGACTGGGTTGGCAATGCCGCTGTTGAACTGGAAGGTGTTGAAGCCCACATTGCCATTGCTGGAGTTGCTCAAGCCCTGATCGGGATCAATGAGCGCCGACTCCTGGACGACGATGCCCGCCGTCGCGGGGTCGACAAAGACGTTACGCCGAATGGTGGGTACGCCGTCGAAGATGTTTACCCCAATGGAGAGATCGATGAAGTCGCACTCGGATATAAGGACGCCACTCGCGTTCTCACCCATAGTGACCACGCCCTGCGCTCCGCGGACCGTGTCCATGCCGATAAAGCGAACCCGTTCGACACGGAGCTTCACATCGTCGGCAATGAGGAGCATTTCGGTGCCATTGATGGAAAGAATATCGAGATCACGTATGGCGCATTGTTCGGCCCCGACGATGGTGCCCATCAGTTCGGAGGTGCCGGAGTCGCTGCCCAGGAGGGTTACGCCAGCAAGAAGCACCACGTCTTCT
>JAUIMA010000027.1 GCA_030432675.1 Candidatus Hydrogenedentota bacterium
CGCGAAACTGCATCAACAGGAAAGGCCAGGGGGTAGGCTACCTACCACCTGGCCTCGGTGTAATCAGTGTATGCATCAGCCGGGGCTGAAAGGAATTCGTCGAGCCCTTGACCCGTTTCAAGTGCCCAGTACTACCAACACTTAATATTCGCAGACCCGCACCATATAGGAATACCCGGGAAACCTTTAGACCTCCACCGAGTCGTTTCGGCTTCCGGGGGTATGCGGACATGCTGCAGTTGTTTGTCTTCGACGATGTGAAAAAGTCTGAGAAACCGGACCGGGAAACCCCGGAGCCGAAAGGAAAATCAGACTGTCCACACGATACACGGATTAAACTGTTTCTAGAGAGATGCGAAGCCGATTAGGCGGAACGCACTTCCTGGGCTTCCGGCCCCTTGCGGCCCTGGCCGACTTCGAAGGACACGCGCTGACCTTCGGTCAGAAGGCCTTCGGCCGGGTCAACGTTGGAGACGTGGATGAACAGGTCATCGCCGCCATCGTCGGGGTTGATAAAGCCAAAACCTTTTTGCTCATTGAAAAATTTAACGGTACCTGTGGGCATTTCTAATTTCCTTTAACATTCTGGTGATTTCATTGTGAACCAATAATCATCGGTGTGGGTGGAGGCACACTCCTGATTCATTGCGGGTAGTGTAACAGCATTATCCACGGGTTACCACAATTTTTTTTTATTTTTCACCCTATGCCGATCTGGGGGTCGGAGGGGTTAACGCTCGGAAATCGGGGGGACGGGCCGGGCTTTTGGCCCCTTATAGATGCTCAAGGGTCGGTAAATTCGATTGTTTCGTGCCTGCTCGAGGATGTGAGCACTCCATCCTGTTACCCGTGAGGCCACAAAAAGCGGGGTGTAGAGATCCAGGGGCAGGCCCAACAGGAAATAGGTCAAACCACAGGGATAATCCACATTGGGGTAAATTTTCTTTTCTTCCGTCATGGGCTTTTTGATGGCATCGTAGATAGCCATCCACGTTTCTTCGCCCTTCTGAGCGGCCAGCTTGCGGAGCTTTTCTTCCAGAATTACCGCGCGGTGATCGCCCTGCTTGTAGACGCGGTGACCAAAACCCATAACCTTTTCTTTGTTTGCCAGGGCCTGGGTAATCCAGCTGCTTGCTTCTTCGGCGCTCTTGAAGCGGGCCAACATTTCCATGGCTGCCTCATTGGCGCCGCCGTGGAGCGGTCCCTTCAGGGCCCCAATCGCCCCGGTCACGCCGGAAACGATATCGGAAAGAGTGGAGCAGATGACCCGCCCGGTGAAGGTACTGGCGTTGAAATCATGTTCGGCATAAAGGACGAGGCTCAGGTCAATGAGCTCTTCTGAAAGGGCATCGGGGATCTCGCCGTGGCACTGATAGAGAATCTGGGCGGCGTGGCTCAGCCCATCCTTCGGTGACAGGGGTTCCTGACCGTTGAGCAGCCGATAGCGGGCCGCAATGATGCCACCTATTTGTGCGGTAAGCCAAAGAGCACGCTGTCGGTTAGCGGCTTCGTCGTGTCCCTCGATGGGGTCAAAATGACTGGTGAAGGAAACCATGCTGCGAAGGACATCCATCATGGGAACGTCATTGGGGATGGCGCGAAGCGCGCTGATGAGTGGAACCGGCAGGGGGCGATAGTTGGCCAGCGACTGCTTTACGGTTTCCAGCTCACCCGCGTTGGGCAGGGATTCGAAGAGCAGCAGATGGGCAACCTCCTCGAAGCATACGGTTTCTGCGAGGTCCTGGATGGTGTAGCCGCGATAGAGCAGCTTGCCCTGATCGACGCATCCGATTGTCGTTTCACCAGCGATCACACCGGCCAGGCCGGGACTGTAAGGGGGTTCACTCATCGTGCTCTCCTGTTAAGGGCGAAAATGCCCAAAATCCTATCGCGCTGTCAGACGATTTCGTAGTGGGCACGAGGGCCCACGGCTATTTGTTCACCGTTCCTGCGTATCCGATTAGATCGTAAAGTTCTTGCCGCGTTTGCATGTGTTCCAGGCACGCATCGACGTTACCCGAGGCGCGCAATTCTTTGAGTGTCCGTTCCATGGCACGCATGGCGGCCCGCTGTAACGTGACGGGGAAAATGACAAGGTTGTATCCCATGTCTCCCAATTCCGAGGCCGTAAATGAAGGAGATGTACCAAACTCCGTCATGTTGGCCAGAAGCAAAGCATCGACATCTCTTGCGAAGCGGCGAAACTCCTCCTCGGTCGTAAGGGCCTCCGGAAAAATGACGTCGGCCCCGGCCGCCAGATAGAGATGAGCGCGCCGTACGGCCTCATCATAGTCTTTGACACCCCGGGCATCCGTACGGGCGATCAATAGAAAATCATCGGAGGGCTTGGCGGCTGCGGCGGCCGCGATCTTTTCGCAAAAGGCTTCCGCAGGAACGAGTTCCTTGCCCGCAAGATGCCCACACCGTTTGGGGAATACTTGATCCTCCAGATGAATCCCGCTGGCACCCGCTGTCGCAAGGGTCTCCACAGTGCGAACCGTGTTGTCCACTTCGCCGTATCCTGTGTCTGCATCGACAATGAGGGGCAGGGTACAGGCGTTCGCGATGTGCCGGGTGTGTTGCTCCGACTCGGTGAGGGTCATGATGCCCACATCGGCGCGGCCACCCACGGAATTGGCCAACACGGCGCCAGACAAATAAACGGCGTCGAAACCCATCTTCTCTATGAGCCGTGCGCTGAGCGCATTGATTGCGCCAGGAAGCACCACCGTTCCCTGTGAAAGCAGGGTGCGCAGTGTGGCGGTGCGTTCATGGGGGTCGAAAAGCATCGTCCTTTCTCCTTCAATGTTCAGAGGGCGGGATTCGTATCAGACTGCCCTGCGGGCATGCGATCTGTCAAGATGTGGGTTATTAAACTTTTCAATAATGACTATACACGAGCTCTGGCAACGGGGTGTGCATGTATAGGAATCTATTGGAGTGGCGAGAAATGAATTGAGACTCGTGGTGCCGGCGGTTATTTAGCGCGGCGCTCCAGAGACTGGCCACAGGGGCTGGAGATTGTCAGGGAATGGAGGGGCTTGCAGATCCTCTTCTAATGCCTTTCCATGGAATACATGGTCAGCCACATTCAGCAGCACGGAGAAATCTTCGGAAAGCTGGTCGTGGTTACCCGCACGGAAATGAATTAGATTGTTTTTGGGTACACCCAGGAAATCAAAGACAGGCTGCGCGGCGCGCCAGGCCCACTGCGTGCCGGGGGGATTACACCATTGGTCTTCGAAGGCATCGGTGCTGAGAATGAAGCGCGGGGCTACCAGGGCGCGCAAGAAATGTTGGTCGAAGGGGAGTGCGTCTTCCCGATCGCCAAACTGGCCAAAGTCGGCCTGAAACCAGCTCTTGAATCGGCTCGGTCGCATGATGAGTTCCAGCGTCTCGACTCCCTTCGGTGGATTGCGAAACATAGCCGCCCCACCACAGCCGGATCCATTGGGCACCACGAGGGCGAAACGTTCGTCCAATGCGCCTGCCAGCAGGGCCGCTTTGCCGGTGCGGGAGTGACCCGTGATGACCGCCTTGTTTGCATCGAAACGGTCGTCGCTTTCCACGTAGTCCATCACGCGCGATGCGCACCACGCCCACACCGCGATGCTGCCCCAATCGTAGTCGGGATAGGCCGCCTGTGCGGGACCCAACACGTCGTGCCCCTCCGTGTCCGGGTCGAGGCTGGTCTGCTCGAAGCAGACGAAGGCGTAGCCCCGTTCGTTTGCGGCCCGGGCGTGCTCGCCGCCCAGACCGAAACGCATTATGACCGGGAGAGCCTTGGAGGCGCTCGTGGGGGTATAGCAATCCACCCGCGTCGTCAAACCATGATTCGGCCCGAAGGCCAACTGAAGCGAGAAGAGTGAGGATGTCCCTTCGAAGACCTCGCCCGATTTCAGCGGTTTATCCACAACCACATTGCCGGGAGATGGCGGGACGCGCCCATATTCATACTGAGAAATCAGTTCTACAATTTCGCTGCGCCGGGTAGACCATTCGGCAGGCGTGGAGACACGGTGACCATCTCCGAACACAAAGGGGTCGGGCAGTTCGCCGATGACGGGAAGCTGGTCGAGTGTGTTCGCGGGGGCCGGTGCGCAGATAAGGGCTAGAAGGCAGAGATAGAAGGACACGGTGAATTCCTGTACGTTAATGTCGATTCGGGGAAAACGACGAATAGAGCCGTAGACTCATGATAGCGTAAATGGGTGGTGGGGCGACACGTTCAGGGACTGCCTGCACGACACAGGTGACCGTCGGCGCGGAGACGACCGTGTGCATTCCTGGATCTCGGTGAATGGGAACAGTGCGTTGATCCGTGAGGCTGTCCCGGCAGTACGCCATGGCTTCGGGATCGCTTTGTTACCTCACGCTGCGACGTACTGCCCGTACAGCCACTACTCCGCCTTGGGCGTAGTAGATGGCAGTCCCTGTGAAAGCTCGTCCTCGGTCAGCGGGCACCTCTCAGGTCCACGTTACGCAATGATTTCCTTGATCACATGTCCGTGTACATCAGTCAGTCGTCGGTCGATGCCATTGTGTAAGACCGTGAGCCGTTCGTGGTCGATGCCCAAGAGGTGGAGCACGGTGGCGTGAAGGTCATAGCCATAAGTCACATTTTCCTGGGCCTTGTAGGACCATTCGTCACTGGCCCCGTGGATAGCCCCGCCCTTGATGCCACCGCCCGCGAGCCATGAGGTAAAGGCGAAGGGGTTGTGGTCCCGACCGGCACTCCCCTGGCTACAGGGCATACGCCCGAATTCGGTGGTCCAGATCACGATGGTGTCATCGAGCATGCCCCGTGACTTCAAATCTTTCAGAAGGCCGGCGGCGGGCTGATCCATACTGGCGGCCATTTCTCCGTGGTCCTTTTCGATATCTTCGTGGGAATCCCAATTGCGCCGAGGGAAGGCGTTGTCTGCACCACTCCAAACCTGGACAAAACGTGTGCCTCGCTCGAGTAGGCGGCGTGCCACAAGGCAATTGCGGCCGAAGTCTTCGGTGACCGGACTGTCTAAGCCATAGAGCTTTTTGGTCGCGTCTGTCTCTTTGCTCAGGTCCAGGACGTCGGGGGCAGTCACCTGAAGGCGAGCAGCCATCTCATAACTTTGTATGCGTGCGTCCAAGCGCGAATCACCGGCCCGATCGGCCATGTGCATGCGATTGAGTTGGGCCAGGACGTCGAGGCCCTCGGCGTCGTTTTCCGGGGTGACATATTCGTCCTGGGGCGGAAAAAGGTCAGCGATGGGGTTTTTCTTTGCGGGCTGAAAGAGGGTGCCCTGAAAATTGGACGGGAGGAAACCAGGCCCCCAATTCTTGGGGCCACCAGGCCCGAAACCACGGGCATCGGGGAGTACCACGAAGGTGGGAAGGTTGTCCGTCTCACTGCCGAGGCCATAGCTAAGCCAGGAGCCGATGCTGGGGAATCCAGGCAACAGGAAGCCGGTGGTCTGCATGAAGGTGGCCGGGCCATGTACATTCGACTTGGCCACCATGGCGGGGAGAAAGGCCATGTCGTCGACACATTCCGCAAGGTGGGGGACCAGGCCACTCATCCACTTGCCGCTTTCGCCATACTGCTTCCACTCCCAGGGTGAAGGCATGACCACGCCCGCCTCACTCTGAAAGAGTTCCACCTTGCCGCCCGGGTCGAAGGGCTGTCCCGCCCGTTTAATGAGTTCGGGCTTATAGTCGTAGGTATCCACCTGGCTCGCCGCTCCCGACATGAAAAGCTGGATGACCCGCTTGGCCCTGGGTGTGTGGTGGAGCCCCTTTGGGAGCGCAGGTGTCGCAGCGGCAATGCGGCCATCCCGATTGAGGAGGTGCGCCAGAGCGATGCCGCCGAGTCCTCCACCGGAGTTCCAGAGGAATTCCCGACGGCTCATGGGGCGGGTGGGGGGATGTGGTGACTTGCATTTCATACTATTGAAATCTCACGTTGTTAGGGTAGCGTCGGGGCGGTTCGCCTGTAAAAAAAATATTTCACCACGAAGGACACGAAGCACACGAAGGCGGGGAGAGGGCGATAAGACCATATCTCTGCCATGGGCTTGCAGGTGTTCGTTTATTCCAAACGAATTTTCTCTTTCCTTCATTACTTCCTTCATTTCTTTCTTCGTGCTCTTCGTGTTCTTCGTGGTGCAGTCTCTCTCTTAATCCACGTAAATAAACTCGTTGCTGTTCAAGAGCAATCGACACGCCGCAGCCAATCCGTGGTCTTCGGCATAGGGGACAAGGGTAGCGAGTTCATCCTTCGTGGGGGCACGATTGAGGGCAAGTTGGTAACTTGTCTGAATCTGCTTGGGTACCGTGTGGGCTTCTTCTGCGACACGGTCGGCGAAGTAGGCCGCTTGCCGGACAATACTTGGGTTGTTCATCAACGCCAGGGCCTGAATGGCAGTCAACGTCTCGTTGCGCACTGGTACACTCTGTGATGGGTCGGCGCAGTCCATACTCGCCATAAATGGGTCGGGAACACTGCGCACGACAAAGCGGTAGATAGAGCGGCGGAAACCTGCCGGATCGGCGGGGTCGTACTCGGCGTATTTGTAGCGGGGCGAATGGTCGTCTTCAAACACGAAGAGATTGACCCCCGGCCCGCCCATGGCGAGGTTCAGCTTACCGCTCACCGACAAGATAGCGTCGTGGAGTGCCTCGGCCTCCAGTTGGCGCCGATTCATACGCCAGAGGAACTGATTGCTGCCGTCGATGGCCGCATAGTCTTCGCGGAAGGTTGACGTCTGGCGATAGGTGGCACTGGTAACGATAAGGCGATGGAGCCATTTCAGGGACTGGTCATTCTCCAAGAGGCCCTGCGCCAGCCAGTCGAGCAACTCGGGGTGGGTTGGGGGCGCCCCCATGCGCCCGAAATCGTTGGGGGTATTCACGATGCCCTGACCAAAGTGGTAGTGCCAGACGCGGTTAACGATGGAGCGCCACGTTAACGCATTCTCCGTCCGGGTCAACCACTGGGCCAATGCGGCACGTCGGGCCGATTCGTCATGTCCTTCGGGCAAGTCAAAGTGGCTCTCAAGCCCCGGTAAGAAACCGATGGTGCCCGGTTCCATCAAGGGGCCGGGAGACTTTTCGCTTCCCCGCTCCAATAGTGGGATGGGACGTATCTTTCCGGGAGGGGCGAAATTGCCAATGCGATCGTATTGGTCGGTTGCCGCATAGACTTTTTTCGGCTCGGGCAGGGCTTCCCAGGCTGCATTGGCAGCGGCAAGGGCAGATTTGTTTTCCAGATACGCGGCGCGCTCCGGTTCGGAGAGCATCCCCATCTTAATGGCGTCCCGTTCCTTTTGGAGGACCGATACCATATGCTGAAATGCTTCACTGAGCGTTTTCTTCGGGTCGGATTCGGAAACTTCACCAATGCGATTGTGGCTGTCGAATCCGTCCACCAGATTCTTGGTATGCCATCGCCCCCGGTCAATGGTGTCGAGTGCGGTAACACTCCCATCGCGGGCCACATTTTTGCCGTCACTATAGACTTCCATCTCCGCAAGGGCGAACACATAATCGTTCACCCGCTTCCACAGGCGCGTCGCGGTCATGCGCACATAGCGGGCTTCCACCTGATTTGCCATTACGTCAAAGGGGCGGTCTGTTCGTGCCGGGTGGTCATCCTGGGTCTGATCCAGGAGCACGACAGGGTTGCTGAAGTCGGCTTCCAGGGAGCATTCCAGTTTGAAACGGATTGGAAAGCCAAATCCTGGTGTGTCGGTGAAATCCACCGGGCGTGCGGAGACAAGGCGGATGCGCTCAAGCGGCACGGCTTTGCCCAAGTCCACTTGCACCCATTTGGTGCGATCTGGCTCCGCCTCAATGGCGCTGTGGTATCCGTTGGTGGGACTGCCCTTTTTTCCAAGATCCTTAAGCCGCGCTTCCAGGGGGCCGAGGGCCTCGTTGATGGCCACCAATTCCGGTGAACTTAGCTCGGACAGTTGCTTCTGAAAGGCTTCACTTCGTTGCTCAAGTTGGAGTCGTTTCGAGACGAGTGCCTGGCGCTTCCGGTGGACCTCCGGGTCCACGTCGTAGAGTCGGTCGGCCCGATCGACACCAGCAAAAACGGCCTGAAGGCTGTAGTAGTCTTTCTGGGCAATGGGGTCAAACTTGTGATCGTGGCAACGGGCGCAGCCCACGGTGAGGCTGTTGACCGATGCCATGACCGTGCTCACCATGTCGTCGCGGTCGAGATTGCGCGTGATTTTCTTGTCGAGCGTGCCTTCGCGCAATTCCACGTGACCCACAAAGTCCCAGGGGCCGGCAGCGAGATAACCTAGAGCCACGGTGGCCTGCGGATCGTCGGGGTATAGGGCATCGCCGGCAATCTGCTCGCGGATAAATTGGCCATAGGGTTTGTCTTCATTGAGGGACTCAATGACGTAGTCGCGATAGGGCCAGGCATTGTCGCGCCGTTTATCTTTGTCATAGCCATGGGTGTCGCCGTAGTGGACTACATCAAGCCAGTGGCGAGCCCACCGCTCGCCGTAGCGTGGGGAGGCAAGGAGGGTATCCACCAGATGCTCATAGGCATCGGGACGTGGGTCCACTAAGAAAGCAGTGACTTCTTCGGGGGTGGGAGGGAGTCCCAACAGGTCATAGGAGAGGCGGCGAATCAGGGTCCGTCGGTCGGCTTCGGGGGAGGGGGTGAGTCCCTGCTCTGATTGGGCACGTAGTATAAAGGTGTCAATTGAGTTTTTGGCCCATGTGGTGTCGGACAGGCTGGGGGCATTTACATCGGAAATGGGCTCGAAGGCCCAGTGACCCGACCAGGCAGCGCCTTCCGCGATCCACCGCGCGAGTAGTTGCTTTTCCTCGTCGCTCAGCTGCTTCACGCTGGCCGGGGGCGGCATCTGGTCGTCGGCGTCCGTGGTCGTGATGCGGTGGATCAGGGCACTTGAAGAAGAGTCCCCCGGAACGACCGCACGATTTCCGGATTTCAGCGTTTCCAGGAGCCCCTCCTGGGTGTCCAGGCGTAATCCAGCTTTACGTTCTTCCGGGTCGGGCCCGTGGCAGGTAAAGCACTTCGAAGATAAAATGGGCAGGACGTCGCTGGTGAAGCGGACCGGTGCGCTCTCTGCGTGCACGCCAACGGCCAACAGGCCAACAAGGATGGCCGTGGCGGACAATCGATGTAGATTTCCAGGATACAGTGTACAAACTCCCGACGTTTAAGTTACCCCCCAATATACACCGGGCGTGACGGGGGGTCAAAAGGATACTTGCCTCACAGAACGGATGTGGTCACAGCACGACCAATGTACTGTTTGTCTCCCTCCATAGCCTCGGGCTACTATGGCTGACCGGAGTTGCGGACAGAGGGAACCAATCGCCCAGCACACAATGTAAAACGGGAGCGTATCAAATGCTACGAATATTTCTACTCATCGCCGTGGGCCTGGTCCCGCTGAATGGGGCTTTCGCCGAATACACCACCGGGGCCGAGCGCCTGGAGTCTGAGCACGAGCTTTCGATGGACTATGAGACGCCCCACACCCAATGGGCCAAGCCCTATGCCCAGGGAACAACCCGGGTGCTCTACGTGGCCCCCTACTACCAGGGCAGCACCGAAGGTCGTGAGCTCATCGAACTCAAGCAGCGTTTCGATTTAGAAGCTGACATGGTCTATTTTCAGCGGGGCCCGAATCGATTGCTCGGCGATGGGAATACCCGTTGGTATGTCACCGATGCCGTTGGTACCGAACGGGTGCTGCGGCTATTGGAGGAGCCCTACGATGTCATATTCCTGAACCAAGTGGCGCTGACCGAGTTGAATGATCTGGTCAAAGCCGCATTGGCGAAGGCGGTGGTAGAAGGTGCCGGGCTGGTCTATGTGGGTAAGGAGGAGGTGTGGGCTCCCGGGCCGCTCGCTCTGGTGGATAATGCGATCGCCGTGCGCGATGCGCAGAAATTTGCCACCTGCGGAAGGGGGCGTGTGGTCCATCTGGCGCCACGCGATGCGATTGAATTTGAGTATGGCTGGGAAGGGGCCGTAGATCGTGCCATGGAGCAACAGGGACGGGCGCTTCTCTGGGCCGCCGACCGATATCCCGATGCCCAACTTCAATTTCAGCGTTTGGTTCCGACGGAGGCCGCGAAAGAGCTATTACACACGGCGCAAGGACAGCCCCTCCCGGATGTCTTGCTGAGTCTTTCCTGGTCAGACGTGCCCGACGGCAGTCGATTGGTGGTGAAGATGCACGATGCATCGGGTGTGGTCGATGAGCCGATTGACCAGCCTGTCACGGCGTCTGGCACGATTTCAGTGCCCCGCCCCCAATCCAATGCGCGGGACCATCGCATCGATGCGACCCTATGGCGTGATGGTAAGATTGAGGCTTGGGCGTCGTTCGATCTACCCGCCGCGCCGGGACGTATTCAGGGAAGGCTGACCTTGACGGCGGACGCCGTGGAATTGGGCGGTAACGTCACCGGGGCCTTCCAAGTTTCGGAGGCGGGGCCGGGTGGCCAACTGCAGCTTCGTTTGTTGGACCGCGATAACCGAAATATTTCGGAGCAGTTTTTCACCGTGGCCGGAGAGGAATCTATTCCCTTCTCATTCGAGGTGAAGCCCTGGTTTCCCATGTTGCTGTGGGTCGAGGCAAGTGTTTTTCACGGAGACGTGGAGGAGCAGGTAGTCCGAGTGCCCGTTCGCATTACCCAGCGCAAGCAAGACCAGTTTAACCTCATCATGTGGAACGTGCCCACCGGCGACCTCGCGCCCTATGGGATTGAGCGCATGGCCCAGCTTGGCGTGACGACCATCCTTCAGGGCGGTCCACCACCCCTGGCTCTATCCGCCAGCAACCTCACCTATGTACCCTACGCCGCGAGCTTCCGAGCCAGCAGCCATACCGTGACGGCTATGCTCGATGACGAAGGCATTCTGAAGACCGGCTGCGTCCACGATGAGGAGGCTATGTCCAGGTATGTGGCCGACGTCGTCGACCGCGCCCGGGAAGCCCGGGAACATGGCACCTACGTCTATTCGCTGGGCGACGAAAACGCCGTGCGGGCCTCCTGTCTCGGACCCGATTGTCTGATCGCCTATCGTGAATACCTCCAGAGTATCTACGGGGACATTAAGGCCCTCAACGCCTCTTGGGAGACCAACTACACCGGTTTCGATGATATTACCCTCATGACCGACGCGCCCCTACCTGCCGAGGACGCGCCCCGGTGGTTCAAGGAATTTTTTGCCCAGCGCACCCTCAAAAACCAGACCGACTCGGAGACTTCCGGCGAAGAACAGATTCGTATGGGCGACATCAACGATGAGATTCGCGCGCTGCAGGAAGAAAACTATGCCCGCTGGTATGACCGCCAGGCCTTTCAAAGTTGGACCTACGTCCAGTGGTGCAAGCGCTTCATTGAGGCCTTCCGGGAAATCGATCCCCAATCTCTCACGGGTTTCGAGGGCACGGACAGCTTTTCGATTCGGCGATTGACCACCCGGTCCCGCCAGGGGGGCGACCTGGATCTCTTTATGCGGGAGATGGAGTATTTCGGGCCCTACCGTGGCCCGGCCAACGAGGTGACCCGCTCCCTCACCAAGCCGGGCTTTCCCGCCGGCAACTGGATCGGCTATAGCCGGGACCCCGATGTCCTCCTCATGAATTACTGGAAACAGGTCCTCGACAATATGTGCGCCGTCCAGTGGTGGCGTTGGGACAACATGGGGGAAGAGTACCAGCCCTTTCTTGCGCCCACCCTGTCGCCCATTGGCGCGGCGAAGGAATTCATGGAGGATACCCGCGTTATCCGCGAAGGCCTCGGCGATCTCCTCATGCACTACACCATGGAGACCCACCAGATAGCCATGCTCTACAGCATGCCCTCCACCCATATCGCCCACTTCGACGGAAACCGCAGCTATGGCAATCTGGACCGTGACCACAATCGGTGGCACGAGGCCATCCACAATGCGGGACTCCAGTTCGACTATGTGACCGATCGCCAACTGCGTCTCGGCGAGTTTGATGCCTCGAAATACAAGGTCCTTATTTTGGCCGAAGCCTTCGCCCTCGGTGAAAAAGAAGCGGCGGTCATCCGCGACTTCGTGGCGAAGGGCGGCACGGTCATTGCCGACGTGCGGCCTGGCCTCTACTCCGACCGCTGCAAGCCCTACGAGGTCGCCATCCTCGATGACCTCTTTGGCGTCACGCGGACGGGCAAGCAGGACGCCATGGCCATCGACCGCATGCGTATCCAGGGCTCCCTCAACGACACGGACGTGTATATGGAGTGGGGGAACTGGTATGGCAAAAACGTCTATCCCCAGATGCACGTGGACCCCACCGTTGAACTCACCACCGGGGAAGCCTTGGGCTGGTCTTTTCCTATTCATTTCCACGGCGGGCTGAAACACCCTGCAGGTGTTGTGAATGAACACGGTAAGGGAAAGGCGGTTCTGCTGAACTTCTCCGTTTATCAGGCGCCCTTCGATTCCCTCTTGCGGGAACTCCTCGCGGCCAGTGGGGTGGAAGCGCCCATTCAGGTTCACGCCAGACAAGGGCAAGCCGCGAAGCGCCCTCAGTTCGCGGGTAGGAATGATGGCGAAATCGAGGTTGGGGATCCTGTCCGTCTTGTTGGCGAGGCGGCTCGCTATCCCGAGGGATTGGAAGTGTCCTCCTGGAGCGATGGCGATACAGAGTTACTGGCGCTCTTGGCCGATCACTCGGCCGATGTCAGGGTGACTTTGCCTGAGGCGCGAATTGTTTACGACCTGCGGAACCGCAAGCCTATCGGTAAGACACATTCGTTTGAGGCAAGCCTGAAGAAGTCCCGTCCGGGGCTCTATGCCTTGCTGCCGGACGCCGTGACCTCGGTGGCCCTTAATTTCAGCGTGCCGCACGGTGAGGAAGGCAGTACCCAAAAGGTCGGGATCGTCGTGTCTGGTATGTCCGGCACGGGGGTGGTGAAGCTTTCCCTCCGCAAACCCGATGGAAGCCCGGCCTCCTGGATGCCGAGTCGTGTGCTGACCGAAAATGGCGTGGGTACAGTGACCATTCCCTTCGGGATAAACCCGGCGAAAGGCACCTGGGTGCTTGAGGCGACCGATCTTCTCTCGGGCGCAACGACCACCGGGGAGATTAATTTCGAGTAAGGGCCGTCGATGCGTAGGGGCGGGTGCGCGAGAGTTTCCATGAGTCCCACGGCTGAGGCAGAATTCGCGTAGCAGAGGCACCGTGCCTGTGTGCTATTCCGTAGGCCGGGTCACACTCCGGCCTTCAGATTGATACCGTGCCAGCAGCGTGGCCAGCCGTGCAACGACTTCCGGGTGTTCGGCCTGCAGGTTTTTTGTTTCGCCCACGTCGTTGGCCAGGTTGTAGAGCTGGACCTGCGGGTCGTCCTTCGTGCCTTTGTCCATCCAGCCCCCCGAGCCGGGGCCATCGATGAGTTTCCAGTCGCCCTGTCGGATGGCGAAAACGCCATCGTAGGAATGGTGAATCGTGGCTTCCCGCAGGGGCGTGTTGCCCTTCTCACCCCGCAACAGGGGGAGGAGGTCGTAGCTGTCTCGCGCGGCATCGTCGTTCAAGGGGGCGTCCGTAATGGCGGCACAGGTCGCCATGAAGTCGGTCAGGCAGACCACTTCATCCGATACGCCCGGCTGAACCTCGCCCGGCCACCGCACGACCAACGGCACGCGATGGCCCCCTTCCCAGGCATCCGTCTTGATGCCCCGGTAGATGTGGCTGGGATTGTGCCCATAGGCGCGGACGGAGTTGGGCTTACCCGCCATGTTTTCCCCATCGCGCCCGGGCGACCCGTTGTCGCTGGTGAAAATAAGGAGGGTGTTCTCGGCCTGTCCTGAGGCGGCGAGGGCATCGACGATCTGCCCCACGAACCAGTCCACTTCCACCATGAAATCGCCATAAAGGTGCGCCTGACTTTTCCCGATGAATTCCCGGGAGGGCGCAATGGGGGTATGGGGCGCGGTGAGAGGTAGGTACAAAAAGAAAGGCGCGTCCGGTTTCTTGTCATAGGGCTTGTCGCCGGGCTCTGCCGTGATATAGGCCACTGCCCGTTTCGCGAGCTCGGGCATGACGGCCGTCAGGTCCCATCCCGCAACCATGGGGCCGGGAAAACCAAACAGGGTTTCGGGAAGCCAGTCCGCAGGCGCTTCAAGGATTCGGTCGTTTTCGATGTAGGTGTACGGTGGGAAATTGGGGACATCATCCCCGAAATAGTAATCGAAGCCGCGCGTGGTAGGCCCGCCGCCCACCGGCTTGGAAAAGTCGATTTTGTGCCCCCACGGCGCCCGGGTTTCCTTGTCCCACTTGCCCTGGGGGATGACGTCATTGATGTGACTGCCATCCGTCGTGGCCCAGTCCCAGCCCAGATGCCACTTGCCAATACACGCCGTGCTGTATCCCTTCGCGGCAAGCATGCCGGGGAGGGTTAGGGTTTTCTCGTCAATAAGGGGTTTGTCCCAAGGCCATAAAACGCTGCTCTTTAAGTCGGTGCGCCATGCATACGTGCCCGTCAGGAGGCCATAGCGCGTGGGTGTACAGACGGCGCTCGGCGAATGGGCATCGGTAAAGCGCAGGCCTTCAGACGCCAGTTGGTCGAGGTGGGGTGTTGGTATTTTGGATTCCGGGTTCTGGCAGGCCATGTCGCCAAAACCCATATCGTCTGCCAGGATGATGATGATGTTCGGGCGCTCGGTCGCATACGAGTGGATTGTCAGGAACAGCGCAACAACACCAACAAGGTGTAGTCCAATCACGCGCAAGGGGCGGGGGTGGCACATCGCTATCAGCCTCCGTGTTGGCCTGTGGTTTCTGAAACAGCCTAACCGTTGGGCAAGAATACTTCAACGTGATCACGACACGGATTCACGTACACCGCAGGCGTTTGGGTGCGTTGCCGCAGATGAATTTTTCGGACCGTCGGAAAAACGATCGGTTCAACCACGAATGGACACGAATAAACACGAATTCTCGAGACCAAACGAACACGCCAAGGGTCGTCGCAGTCCAAGTTTGCCAAAACACTTCGCAAGATTTTTATTGCGATGCGTTCTGACACGATTGCGTCGGCTTGAAAACGGGGAAGAAAATTCCAAGCACGACTACGGATAAGCCGGCTAACACGGATGAAACACAGTGGAATGGGAATGCTGAATCCGAAATCATATGGCGTCGGTATGGACCGCTCGAAAGGACACCTTCAAAGAATTTCCATCCCACGAATCCGTTGCATCCGATCTGTCCGAGGTCAGCTATTTCGTCGTGCCCTTTGCTATTCGTGTGAATTTGTGTCCATTCGTGGTTAAAGAAACAGACGCCACGGCGGCACCCTGAGTGCGGCAAAAAAAGAGCCAGCCCACTACGTCGCAGGCTGGCTCGAAACATCGGTTGTGGCGCGCTACTTTTCTAAATTCAGAATCTCAATGTTCCGAAACTCCACCGGGTGGCTTTCGCTCTGCAGTGAAATGGTGCCGCCACTCAGCATGAGATTGCCTTCTTTAATGAGCTTCTGGGCGTACTCATCCTTGGGGTCGAGTTGGGGCTTTTCATACTCAAAGACCGCCTTGCCGTTGATAAAGTGCTGGATGAATTCATTGCCCCGTACCTCCACTTCCACCGTGACCCACTGGTCGCCGTGGTAGGTTTCCGAACGGGAATTGATGCAGTGGGGGGTAAAGACTTCGTCATTCATCACCACGTTGGTGCCGGGGGTGCAGAGATTGGCGGTGCTGCGTTTCTTCTCCCCGTCGCCGCCGAGCAACTGCACTTCGATTGAAACCGGGAAGTCCTGATCTTCCGCCATGGTGGCAGGGTCCTGCCCATGGAGCATAATCCCGCTGTTCCGGAAAGCCCAACCGGGACCATCGTCAATCTGCTCACCGGTGAAGCGATACTCCATGCGGAACTTATAGTGGGAGTAGGGGGTCTTGTAAAAAATGTGGCCGAAGGTTTCTTTGAATTCGCCACCATATTGGTCGTACGAAACCTTCATCACGCCATCTTCCACGCGAAAGGTGTCGTTCCAGTTTTCGCCCAGCTTGTGATAGCGAATCTTGGGTGTCCAGCCGTCAAGATTTTTTCCATTGAAAATGGAAACCCATCCATCTTCTTTCTTCTTATCCTCCGCCATAACGTTGGCACTGAGGCCAAGGCAAAGAACGAAAGCAACGACAGGGTAAAGGGATCTCATAGGGTGCTCCTCCGGTACTACGTGAAAGGGAAGGTCTGGATAGATTGTTGTACGTTATGACCGGTGGGGGAGTCAAATGGCGAAACATGCATTGAAATAGGAAGAGTCGCCCCCTCGGGGCTTTCTACGCGAATTAGCGCTTCTTCAGCCAGATATCTTTAAACTGCACGGTCATGGGTGGGCCGCTGTGGAGCTGGAGCGCCAGGATGCCCGAAAGGTCTTGTTCTTTGGGGTCGTTGTCGGTCACGGCCGCCACCAGTTTTCCGTTTACCTTCAGGGTGATGCGGGGCCCCTCACACACCAGATGGTACTCGTGCCATTCTTCCAGCTTGAATTGCGCAGGTTCTTTTTTCAGGGGCATTACCTCGCGCTCGCCGTCTTTGTTGTATGTTGCGTCTTCACCGCGCCAGGCCAGCGTGTGGCGGCCATGCTCGTCATAAAGCCGTACCAGCCAATCGGTGTCCAGGTTGTTGTCCACCTGATAGCCCGCCACGTCGTGGCCTTCAATTACCTTGCTGCGAAACTGGAAGCCCCCATTGATGTGGGGGAGCGCTGGAGTCGGAGAGCCATTCATGCGAAATTTGAGACGCAACTCGAAATCATCGAAGGGTTCTTTTTCATAGACCAGATATTGGTTGACGCTGCACGGATGCTCTTCGGTGATTTTGGCCGTGATGGCCCCGTCCTCAACGCTCCAGTAGCTCGGGTCGGGGGTTTCCCAGCCGTCAAGTGAGCTGCCGTCAAAGAGGGCCACGTAACCTTTGGGAACGGCGGTGTCGCTGGATTGCCCGGTGAGGAAGGCGAGGGCGATCAGTAAGGGTGAAACGAACAGCGCGTTGCGAATCATGTAGTTACTCCGACGATAGGATGGTTGCAGGTAGTATCGTGGCCCATTCCCAGAGAAAATGCAAATGCGCGCCTGACCGCTATGGGCTGTCTGGAAATCGTACAGTTTGTTCTTTTTGCGGGGCAATAAGCAGACGTAAATGCTGTTTTTCTGCCCTGGTACTTGATGTGTTCTAAGCGTTTCGGTACAGTGGCATATTCCTGCGTTTCAGACGCGGTGGGCGTTGGTAATTGCGAGCCAAGGAAAGGTGCTTGTGTATTATGAAAGAAGTATGGACCGCGGAAGAGGTCGCAGAGGCGCTGGGGACTTCCCGACGAACGATTCAGCACCATATCTATCTGGGGCGTTTCGGGGATGTGGATAAGAAAGGCCGGGAATATAGCATTACGAAGGCCAATCTCATCGAGTATCTGGGGGAGGCACGGGCAAACGAGCTGATACTCTTTCCCGCCGCCTACATTTTGAGTAAGCACAGTGCCCGCGGCGTGCCGTGTGCGACCTGGGCGGCCATTCTGGCGGCCAAGGATCTCTTTACGCTGGTCAATGCGACCTATTGGATTGATGACCTGGAAAAGGCAGGGCATGGCGATCCCGTTGGCTTTTCGGTGGAGATCGTCAAATTCCTCGCGGCCCGCGATCAGTGCGAAGACTTGTCCAAACTCGACAGCGACCCCCTCTACGAGCGCACCCCAGCCATTCTGCGCCAGATTGTGAAGGCCGCGAAAGTCTGATGGGGGGATACAAAAAAACGGCTTCCATGAGCACATGGAAGCCGTCGAAATGAGTCTGTATCTGCCGGACTAGCTTGCGGCCAATGCCTTGCCTTCAGCGATGGTGAACTTCTCCAGATAGAGGGCGCGACCAATAATGATCTCGTCCACGCCATCTGCTTCCAACGGACGTACCGCTTTCACGTCGTCCAGGCTGGACATGCCACCCGAAATCGTCACCGGAATCGAGATGGCCTGGGCCAACTCCCGGGTAGACTGGATGTTCGGGCCCTGCATCATGCCATCACTCAAAATATCGGTGTAGATGATGCGGGATGCACCGGCAGCTTCCACTTCCTGGGCAAAGGCGATAGCATCACGGTCCGTGTCTTCCAGCCACCCACTGAGGGAGAGCTTTCCGGCGCGGGCGTCAATGCCCACCGCAATTTTCCCGGGGAAGTCTTTGCAAGCGGTCTGCAGCAACTCGGGGTCCCGATAAGCGGCGGTGCCCAGAATGATCCGATCCGCACCCGCATCCACAATCAATTCGATTGTTTCCCGGTTGCGAATACCACCACCCACTTCATAGGGGATACCTGCCGCTTTCAGCGCGCGAAGTTCCTTTTCCACACAGCAATGACCCGCCTTGGCACCATCCAGATCAACGATATGGATAATGCCGGTGCCGAGGGCGTCCCACCAGGTTTGTGCCTGGGCCACGGGATTTTCCGAAAATACCGTTTCCTGGTCATAGTCACCCTGAATCAGGTTGACACAGAGACCACCACGGATATCGACAGCGGGAACGATGCGCATCAGGAAACAGCTTCCAGGGAGGCTTTGGCCTTTTCGCAGAGCTGGGTAAAGGTCGCTTCGTCGTTTACGGCGAGGTCAGCAAGGACCTTGCGGTCGAGCTCGATGTTGGCGCGCTTCAGGCCATTGATGAAACGGCTGTAGGTGATACCATTGGCGCGGGCACCGGCGTTGATGCGGGCGATCCACAGTTTGCGAAAATCGCGCTTCCGTACTTTACGGTCGCGATAGGCGTAGGTACCGGCGTGTTCCACCGCCTGGATGGCGGTCTTAATCAGGCGGTGACGGCTTCCGCGGTAACCGGCGGCTTGCTTGAGGACTTTCTTACGACGCTGACGCGATGCGGGACTATTTGTAGATCTGGGCATGGTTCTGGATATCCTTTCTTACATATCGGCACTCCGCCGTTTCCGGGGGAGGGAGGTATTTAACGGGCAGCCCCGAACTCAGGAGTAGGGGAGGAGGACCTTGATGCGGTGCACTTCCGATTCATCCACCAAGGTAGCCTTGCGCAAATTGCGACGACGCTTCGGGGACTTGCTGTTCATCAGGTGACGGGCACCTTGCTTGTGGCGTTTGATCTGGCCGCTCTTCGTGCGTTTAAAGCGTTTGGCGGCGGCGCGGTTGGTTTTAATCTTGGGCATTGAATTCCCTCCGTCAGGGGTGCGAAAAAGAGTTACTCAACTAAAAATGCAAAACCACAACAGGGTGCAAACAACCCGTCCACAGCAACGGCATAAAAACCGGTCGCTGAGAGGGGCGTATCCAACCTGTGAGGAAGATAATACTATCCAGCAATCAAGAGGGCCGTCGTGGCGCGCTTACTTGACTTCCTTGGCGGGCTGCAACACGAGGCTCATGTTACGGCCTTCGAGACGGGATGAAGCAGGGTTGTATTCTCCGCTGCACAAATCCGCCGTCTCTTCCACCACTTTGACGAGGATATCTCGTCCAAACTCGGGGTGGGCCATTTCACGACCACGAAACATGATGGTAATCTTCACCTTGTTGCCTTCGGAAAGGAACTGGCGCACATGGTTCGTTTTGTACTCAAAATCGTGTTTGTCGATTTTGGGCCGATACTTGATTTCTTTGACCGTAACCGTGTGTTGATTCTTGCGTGACTCACGGGCCCGGCGTTTCTGTTCATACTTGAACTTGCCGTAGTCCATGATACGACAAACGGGTGGTGCAGCATTCGGCGCGACTTCGACCAGGTCTAAGTCTTTGCTTTCTGCTTCGCGAAGGGCATCCTGCGGGGACATAATCCCCAACTGATTCCCTTCGTCATCGACCACACGTATCTGACGTGCCCGAATCTGTTCATTTACACGGGTCTTGTCTTCTTCTCGTTTCATTGGTGGCCTGGCTATGAGTAAAACCTCCTCGGGGACATGTCCCTGGTTTACGTTGCACCCGCACCCGTTGTGAGCGCGAGGCCTGGACCAAATAAAAAATCGGCGAAGGAACCAGTCCTTCGCCGATTTGGATAAACCCATTTCGGGCAGCAAAAAACGCTGCTGCGAAACCCCGGAAGCTGGTCTACTGACCGCCTTGGGGTGAGGAACTGGTGTCCCTTCTTGGGAGTGAGACGACACTGCGTCCAACTCAATGGCCCTTAGTCTATCAAACAGGGGGAGCAGATGCAATATTCTGCGCGCCCTGTGGGTTACGCGGTTTCTTCCTCCGCTTCGGGCTGGGTGCCGACCAACAAAATCGTCGCGGCAATGCCCACCAGCATGCCAATCCACGGGCTGAATATTGCCAGGGAAACGGCGGTGAGCAGGACCACACCCCGCTCAATAGCCGTCCGCGGAATGGCCATGGCCACATAGGCGCAGGCGAAACCCGTCAGCACGAGGGTCAGCGAGAGCGCCACGCCCATGAGGGGCTTCAGCGCCGTCACCAGGGGCAAACACAAATAAAGGACCGGGATTCCGAAGACGTAATAGGAGTGGATACCACTGAACAGGCTATCCATCGATTTACGTCCATCGGCCCAGCGCTGGACGATCACGACCTGCACGCCGGTCCAAAGGGCACCCTGATAGGGGAAAAAGGGCGCGACCAGGGCCATAACACCGTTACGAGCGGCCAATGCCAGGTGGCTGCGGTTGGTGTTGATATCGATTTCTTCGTCGGGACGGGCCCCTTTCGCCGCTTTGATGATCTCCGTGCCCGTAATAATATCACCGAACAAGATGACATAGCTCATGAGCGCCAGGGGGAGGGCCTTGGCAAACATGGCCAGATCGGGCCATCCGATGTAGAAGGGGGACATTTTCGTAATCGCGTCCCCAAAGGGTAGCCACAGGATGCCCCACTCAATGTCATACACCACTTCTGCCGGACCTTCGCGGAAAAAGCCCGTGAGGGGCCCCACGAAAGCGGCCGTCAGGAAGCCGGGAAGGAGCCCCAGGCTCGCGATGATGGCCAGCCAGCGCATTTGCTTCTTATAGCGCTGGACGGGCTCCGAGAAAATCAACACCATACACACCACCAGGGCGGCCGTGGTGGTGATGGGCTGGGCACCGATGAGTTTATCGGCGTCATCCAGAAAGACCCGTTTCAGCGCGGCAATGGCCGCACCAAGTATTATTCCCCCCTTGAGTGAATTGGGTATCCACGCAATAAAGCGACTGCCCAGGCCGGTCAAACCGAGAACGAGCAAGATTAGCGCCAGACATATGGCGGCAGCCGTCATGAATTGTAGTCGCAACTCGGGGGTGGCTAGATCGTCGCCGCCGATGGCCAGTAAGACCAGCGGAAGGGCCGGGGTGACCATGCCCGGGGCGAAGGGCTCACCAAATAGGATTGGGGCGCTGCATAAGATGACCGATTGAATAAACATGCAGGCCACAGCCTCTTCAAAACTCAGGCCGAGATAATGGGTCAGGATCGGTACGGTCGCCAGGCCCGTGGCTCCGGCAACGAATATGCCTTGCACGAGGTCCTGCCATTCCAGCCGCGTGTGCCAGAAAGGAATTCGGGCCGTAAAAGGCCCCCATTTGATGCCCGGATGGACGGATCCCGATTCTCGTTGTTGTGACATAGTGCTCTCTCTCTGTCTCTCTCTCACTCACAAAAGCGCGTAAACCGGGGGGTATGACGCGCCGGTCATCTTCGCCAATGGGCAGCAGATGGCGGAGTCACTCTAGCAGTGTTACCGGGAAATTGCCAGCTTCGCCGCTGTAAGCGGTGACCACACGTTGCTATTCGACCCGGAAACGAGCGGTGGGTTTCAGCCGCGAGGGACGCCACTACCCCCTTTCATGGTAAAAAAGCGTTGCGCCCTGCGCAGAAAGGCGATAGAGTAGAGGAGCACGCGAGCGGGAATCCACGGGTTGTAGAGGCGTTGGGGCACCGGGGAACGTGCTGAATGGGATCTGGTGAAGTACCTACCCAACGCAGGGGAGCCTTGTAGCATCATGAGTACGACCGCGTCATCATCAACAGGCAGAAGTATTCTTCTCGAAGCGGGCACCAACGAATTAGAGCTGCTCGTCTTCTTTTGCGGCGGTGTCACCTTTGGGATCAATGTGGCCAAGGTAAAAGAAATCATA
>JAUIMA010000028.1 GCA_030432675.1 Candidatus Hydrogenedentota bacterium
CCCAGTATCAGCTTGGACGAACGATTTCACGGAGCGAAGCCAATCAGATCGTTACTTTCCTCGAATCACTTACGGGCTGGCGCGATGGTGCGTTGATTGGCGGTTCAGAATGAGCGCCCCCGTTTCGCAACGTTCGATCACCTCCTTTGATATCCTCCTGGTTGCGCTGATCCTGTCCACCCTTGGCTTCCTCGCATACTTTGTATACTCGGCGAATCCACCGGCTCATCAACGCTATAGCCGCGCTCTGTTGGAGTTCAGCCTGGTAGACGGAAAATTGACCGAAGACCTTTACCGTATGGACGCGGGAGAGTTAAACAATTTTGACCCCCTGGTTTCTGATATGCGGCTTCTGGTCACCCACGAATACACGCTGGCTCAATTGCCGTCTACCACGGCGGGCAATCCGGCGCTGCACGATGCCCTTGCACAGCTTCGCAAGGCACTCCATGAAAAGCTCGGGCGTCTGGAAGACTTTAAGTCCTCTTGGGCCACGATGCGGGCCATGATGGATTCTCTGCCCGCCAATGGCGACGCCGTCTTGCGAAGTTCGGCGGGAGCGGCGGTACCTTCCTCCGCTGTCACCGGGCTCCTGGAGCGAATCTACGTCTTTCTGGATGAGCCGAACGCAACGAATCAGGAATTCCTGAAGGAGGAACTGGACCGTTTGACCGCATTGGCGGGCACCCCGGTCGCGGGAGAGCCGCGGACTGCCCTCCAACAGTTTACGCACATGGCCAGCCTGGTCGTGCGGCACAAGGAGCGTAGCGTTCACGAGCTCGAACGCATCTCCGCCATACCCGTGCGAACCGCAGCAGCACATTTGACCGATACCTATCTTTCGGCCTACCAGGCCAAGCGCTATCAATCCGCTTGGATTGTGGCCCTTTTTATGGGCGCCCTGTTACTCACTTTCGTAGCCATCACCTATGTCACCCAATGGCGAACCGCCCGGCGGGAAGCCGTGGTGGCCGAACAACAAGGGGCACTGAAAGAAGCGATCAAGGAAGCGCGGATTCAATCGGCAACCTTGCGTCGCGGAGAAGTGAGCGATGCGACCCTGCTGGCTGAAGAGCGGATGGCGGCGTTGTTGTGTCATACCTTTGAGATCGTAGCAATCGTCTCGAGGGAGGAACACTTCATCTTCCTCTCTCCGGCAGTAGAGACCGTCTTAGGCATCCCCGAGAAGGAATTGATCGGCAAGAGCGTCTACGAGGGCATTCACGCCGACGATCTCATCCGGGTCAAAGATTATCTCACCCGTGCCCAAAAAGAACTGCAAACGGAGCAAAGCATTCGCTATCGTGTGATGGACGCCTTCGGAAAGTGGCACGTGGTGGAAACCTTTGCCTCAAATCATTACAGCAATCCCGCCATACGCGGTCTGGTGCTGAACACGCGCCCCCTGGATGGCGCGCCTGCCGCCGTCGACGTTGCGACGCTCCAAACACCAGGATTCGATGGATGACATGGTATAGTTTAGCTGGTTGTGGGATACATTCCCCTATGAATATAAAGAGATTGCTACATGGCAACTAATACAGACCCCACCAAGCCCGTGGGCAAGGGCGATTATGTGGTTAAGGACGATGACTGCATGTCTTCGATTTCCGAAGACTCCGGGCATTTCTGGGATAGCCTGTGGAACCACCCGGATAACGCGGATCTCAAGGACACGCGCAAGGACCCGAATGTCTTGATGCCCGGCGACAAGGTCACGATCCCGCCGATCACTCCGAAATCCGTTTCGAAGGCTACGGGGGCCACTTACCGCTTCCGCCGAAAAGG
Organism: Candidatus Hydrogenedentota bacterium; assembly: GCA_030432675.1. Taxonomy (GTDB): domain Bacteria; phylum Hydrogenedentota; class Hydrogenedentia; order Hydrogenedentales; family JAEUWI01; genus JAEUWI01. The sequence goes on from JAUIMA010000028.1 coordinate 1,789, forward strand.
GGTTCCGGCGAAGCTCCATCTGCGCCTCATGAAGCAGGGCGAACCCCGGGCCAATGAGTCCTATCGCGTTGATATCGATGGCAAGTTAACCAAGGGCGTGACGGATGCCGAAGGCTATGTGGATATCTATATCCCCTGCAAAGCCAAAAAAGGGAAACTGTGGGTCGGCCCTCCGGAGGACGAAAAAATGTATGTCCTCCAATTGGGTAAGACCATGCCCGTGGAACGCATCCTCGGCGTGAAGCAACGCCTGAAAAACATTGGATACCGGTGTGGCAGCCTGGACGACGAAATCACGGATGCCTACCGGAATGGGCTCCGCGCCTTTCAAAAGGACCAGAAGTTACCGGTGACGGGTGATGCGGACGACGCCACGCGCCAGAAACTTGTTGAAGTACACCGTTCCTGAACCAAGAAACGAAGTGAATCGCTACGATGAACAATGGCCCGACCAGTACTGACCCCGACGAAACGCCCCCCCCGCCACCATCGGATCCATCGGATGATGATGGGCTCTTCGATCTGAGTGCTCCCCTTGATCCGGAAGCGCTGTTTTCAGAGAGTTTCATTGATGGCGAGTTGGATATCGACGACATCCGGGACGACGAAGATCTCCCGGAGCCGGAAGAGCGGAGCAGCACGCAGACGGTTGCGCGGGCGACGGGAGATGAGAGTGCGACGGCCTCCACTTTCGATGATCCGCTGCCGCCATTGCCGATTATTGACGTGCACTGTCACATCCACGGCGTAAGTCTTTCGAAGAGCAAACAGTCGCTCAAGAATTTTGAGCAGCATGGCATCTTTAATGGCAACGATTTGAGCACGGAGAAAAAGCGCAAGGCCTTCCAGAAATCGGTGAAGGAATATCGCGAAAAGACCGTGCGCTATCACAGCCAGGGCGCGACGTTTAATTTCGCCCACTGGAATTTCAAAGACGACCCGTGGGTTGCGAAGAAACTCTTGCAGCTTACGCAGCGCTTTCAAAACGAGACGGACCGATTCGAGATCGGACACCCTGTTGCCGTCACCCCCATGCTTTTGGATTTCGGCTACACCCCCCTGGGCACTTCTGCGGCCAGTAAGGGAGCCGGGATAAAAGGTTCGGGAACGAACATGAAGGAGTCGAAGGCGCGGGAAGAAGAGGCCACCGACACGGGCATTTTTTACTTCTCGAAGAGTGCAACCACCGAAAAGAGCCATCGCTTCTTTACCCGCGACACGGCGATGTTTGAGCATCAGATAGAAATCCTTCATCTGATTTCGCGACTGTGGCCCGGACAGATATTCCCCTTTTGCCCCTATGACCCCCGGCGTCCCGACTGCCTCGATCACGTGAAGAAGGCCATGGACACCCAAGGCTATGTGGGCGTAAAGCTCTACGCCCGGTGCGGCTGGATGCCCTACAACAACGGTGCGCTTCACGGGCCCGACGTGGGCGCCACCTTAGATGCGCGACTGGACGAGTTTTACACCTATGTTACGGACAACGACATCCCCATTTTGAACCACACCAGCCCAACGGGCCACCCGCCCGATGGGGCGCTGGTACTTCCGTGGCGCATGACACCCGACGCCAATCAGGCGGATCGGGATGCCGCTTCCGCCCTATCGCCCATGGCCTATCCGCCCACCGACTGGACCAAGCCGGATCGTTTTAACCGGAACCGGACGAGCAAGCAAAAATCGATCGAGAAAATGACCTATGAGCTGAATAGCTATGGGTATTATTGCCTCTACGATCAGTTGACTACCTCGCCTTATTCCTGGGAGCCGGTGCTGGAGAAGTATCCGGCCTTGCGCCTGTGTTTCGCACACTTCGGATCGAAACTGGGCGTCTTCGCCCATCCCCGTTACGTGAACAACAGCTCGGAGATTGTCGCGGATTGCGAGCAGCTCCTGGTGAAAAACCCCATGGTTGCGGGCGCAACCGGACACCGTAAATTTCGGGATTACTTTAAGAAGGGGGCCATTTACAATCGCAACAATCACAAGACGAGCGATGACCATGCCGTCGACTCGGCCCTCGCACTGCTGGCCGCCGGGAAGCCCTGGGGAGACTGGGTTTCGACGTGGGAGGAGACCTATCCTGATGACTGGACGACGCGAATTACCAAGCTGGCCACCCAGTATGACAATGTCTATGCAGATATTTCGTTCATCACGGGCAGTGGCAAGGCCATTGCCGATATTATCAATCCCGTGTTTGAAGACGCCCTCTTCCAGCGCGCCGATGGCAAACGCCTTTTCGATAAATGCATGATCGGCACCGATTGGTATATGACGGAGATTTCGGGCCTGAGCCCCTGTGACTTCTGGCGGCTGGTGCAAAAATCCTGCAAAATGGATCCCGAGACCTACAAAGACCTGCCCGAAGATGAAAAGCACATGCGCCTTAAGGTGTGGGAACACTGGTCGTCTAAGAACGCGTTTCGCTATCTCAACATCAAGCCGAGATTGAGCGGTGCCGGCATGGACAAACTGGTGGAAGCCTATGGCTGCGAGAAGAGCAAGTTGCCGTCATGGTGGAAAAGCCTCGAGAAATTTTACGACGAGCCGGAGGCGATTGAGCCGCCTGATCCGGATGACGATGTCACGTGGACGGAGAATCCGTTATACGAGTCTTCGTAGACGGGTCCAACTAGATTTGAGGCGTTTGTGCGCTGCTGCCTTGATTGGCAGTGATCGACCCCAGGTCAGAGAGGTTTTCAATGGCCTTCCAGGGGTTTTCGGAATGCTGGGTATTGCGCTGGTCGCGAACGCAGAGCTTCCCTTCGTCGTCCACCATAAAGAGCAAGTCCTCCACGCGGATGGTCTTGTTGGCGCCACAAAGTCCTGTGGCCGCGGTTTCGAAAGTATCCATCTCTTCGTCTTTGACGCCGAAATTCTCCCGTAGCAATTTCTTGGTCGCGCGTATTTTTCCCTGAAGAATTTCGCGTTGGCGTGCTTCCCACGCTTCTTTCGCCCGTTGTCTAAGCCCCATGGGCCCGATTCTCCTTACTGCTGTACAGGCCGCTGTCCGGACCTGCTGGTGTTGCGCTCGTGACTATCATATCACGGGATGAGACCTTCCGTCGTAACGGCTCGTGTGGTGGCAATCAGGGGCGCGTGTCACCCCATGCAACGTGCGACGACTAAGGGCGCAACGGCGGTGCCGCTTCTTGCAGGCCATCCGCCACGGGCGTTGGTCGATAAGTTGTCGGAGTAATCCGAATAGAACGGCCCCGATTCAGGTTTCCGGCTAAATCTCGCGCCGTGCCGGATGCAACACTCAGTCCGACCGGTCTCGTCCCTGAGGGCGAAATCAGATACCGGTAGCTGTCGTCCCCGTCCGTACCGTCAACCCGATGGGCCACACCCCGTGTCACCTGAAGGATTTCGGAGGCCTCCGCAAAAACAGGCTCCGAGAAGGTGACGGTAACCGCAATGGTCCCGGCGGCATCCATCGTTGTCGTGGGCACCTCTATGGATACCGTGGGCCGAGTCCGATCGATCTGTCGGACGAAACGGTCAGACGCCGCGTTGGGATTTCCGATGGCGTCTCGGGCCACGCCCTCGGGGACCGCCAGCAACACTTCGTCACCGGTAGGTTTTACATCAAAGACATAGGTCATACCGTCATCGCGACGGGTGAAGTTGAGTAGGGTTCCCCCGCGCACAGCGACTTCGTCTCTCTCGAAATCGAAGGTGGGCTCCGTAAAGACCGCATGTACGCGAATGACCCAACTGTTGCTCGCTTGAGGGGTTTCGAACGAACTGAGCGTAACTTCGGGACCATGGCTGTCGACCACCAGCGAGAAAACGGGCGAGGCTTCACTGCCGTTTCCGGTGGCATCGACCACCGCGTCCTCGGGCACGGTCAGGGCGGTTATCCCATCCGCACGGGGCGTGACCGCAAAATGATAGGTGGTATCGCCGTCCTGTCCGGCTGTGCGGCTGACGGTCGCATTTTCGAGGGTAAGCGCGTCATCCCGGAGGCCAAAGACGGGCTCGGAAAAGACCAGGGCGATATTCATCTGGGCCTCATTCATGACGCCCTCCTGGTCACTCTGTACAATACATCGCGGCCGGGTGGCATCATAGCGCACCCATGCGCCCTCATCCGTGGAAGCACGATTGACATTGCCGAAGAGATCGGCGGTCAATGCTGCAGGAATGGCGAGGGCCAAATCACCGTCTTGTTCGATAGCGCGGATGATAACCTGATAGGAGGCTTTCTCCCCGGTCACTTCATAATGCAGCCCCGCCGCGCTTCCGGTAAAGACCAGGCCAGGCACGTTAAAGCCCACCGGAAAATCCACTACGGGCTCTTCAAAGGTCACATCGAACACGATGGGCAGCGCATTGGTCACGCCCGGCTGACCTGGCCCCTTTCGGACAACGACTTCGGGCCGAGTGTATTGATTCAGCAACGCCGGATTGGCCAGTCGCCGGTCACCGGCCACCTCGGGTGAGGCAGACATGGTCACGTCAACGAGGGTTAACGACGGCCCCGGGTCATCGGTCGTCGCGTCACCGGCGACCGTGTTTTTTTTTTAGCTTTGACGGCTTCGTAACCCGCGCCCTCTTTCACGGTGTAGGGCGAGGGAACGGGGTCCTGATGCACTTCCGGGGATTCGGTTCCGATTATTGCGTTGCCGCCCGGCGGTACGGGCCCGGTGGTTCCTGGTCGGGGAGGCGTAAAGGTCACTTCCGTCGTATAAAGGGGCCGCTCGGGTGCAGGCACCACCGGTGGGCTCCGCTTGATAGTCGCCGGTTCCACGACAGGAATTGTGGGCGTCTCCGGTGCTGCGGGCTGTGCGGGGGTAATCGTTACCGCTGGGGGCGGCGGAGTCTTGACGATTACTTCAGCTGTAGGCGGCGTCATCACCGGCGCGTCTTCGGGAGCATATCCCCGGGTCGACGGCGAGTAACCGCGCGCTGGCTGCGACGCCGGGCGAGGAGCCTGGTAGATATTCTCGGCAGGGTGCCCTCCCGCTGGCGAGTAAAGGGGCACGCGGCCGGAAACCGGTGCGGGAGCGGTCGTAGCTTCCTCGGGTGCGTCGGCGGGCAGGGCCGGTGCGTGGATGAACGCCTCTTCCTCTGCGCTCATGGGGGCTACCGCGGTTGGAGCAGGTGCCGGTGCACGGTAGGGCCGGGCCGGTGCCGTAGACGCCGCCGGAGGCGGAGTCGAAGTGGCCACCTGTTTAATCTTCTCACTGGGGCGCGACATGGTCGCATTGGTCTGCACGGGTTCTACCGCCGCGACCTCACGCTGCAACGGCAAGAGGGGGGCCTGTGGATAGAGATGACCGTTTCCATCCGTTTCGTCGGGCAGGAAGCCACCCAGCTCCCGGGTAGTCCGGCGGAGGTGGGGCCAATTAAAGGGCGAAGGCCAGGACTTCAGATCCGGGATTTCTTTGTTGAAGCGGAAGCCCAGCCAGTAGTAGTACTCACTGTCCTTATGCTCCGCATTATCAACTACGCGGAAGGGCACGGCAGCCGTCTTCTTATCTTCCATGATGACCGTATCACCCATGTGCAGGACCACCAGGGGCAACCAATCCATTTCGAGCCCGGCGACCCCGCTCGGACGGGCGAAGCTGTTCACGCCGGGATTGAGGTCCTCAGAGGTGTAGTAAAAGTGCATGGCCAGTTGGCTCGCATCGGGCGCCATGGGATAGGTCTTGCCTTCGTGACCGACCACGTACGTCGTAGGCTCGGTATTAAAGGCGACCCCATTGATGCGGAGGTAACGATAGACCCACGTGGCATCGCCAAAGACCTTCTGGGTCGGCTGGGGCGCGGGGAATCGCGGGGGCCGCACGGCCTGTTTCTCACGGGGCAACACGATGAGTTCACAGGTGAGGGGCTCGTCGCCCTCGATGAATTCCATCACGCCCACCAGTTGCGCAAACCATTCGCGCTCGTATTCGGTGCGCAACACCTTGCCGCCCTGAAGACGGTCAATCTCTTTATCCACATCCGGCCAGCCCGTGCGATCGCCCCCCATAAGGGTATCCGGGTCTTCTTCTTTGGGAGCCTGTTTGATATGGCGGACCAGCTCGATGGCCTCGTCAAAACTCTCGGGGCTCAGCGCCGGCGTGGCCACATCGTTAATCAACGGGAAGCCGCGGTAGCGGGTCGCCAGGTTGGTCAGGTAGTAGCGCGAGAGATGCTCACCCTCGTCCGCCAGGAGCCGCACGGCCTGTGTACAGAGGCTGTTCCAGAACCCGAAGTTGGCCTTGTTGATGTTGTTGTCGAGCAGGGTGAGGTACTGTGATTTGAAGTCGGCAGCCGAGAGCAAGAGAATCTTGTTCATCACATCCCGGTCAACCTTTTCGATGGCCTTCCACGCGTTGAGAATACGCAGACACTCGGCATCGAATTCTTCCGTCAGGGCCTTCATCTTCAGTGACAGATCCAGATGGGCATCGGTCTGTCCCGGATGGGTCGACGGAATGATATCGACGGCGTAGAGGGCCGTCTCAAAGAGAATCTGTAACTTGTGGTTTACGTTGTAAACTTCAAGGTTACTGAGCTCCTGATGAAACGCTTTCCACGTACCGTATTGGACCATCTCCGTATTCTGATCCACGGTGCGGGTCCAGTAATTCATGTATTCCGTGATGTAGTGATTGAAGACCTGGTCTTTTTCCCGGAAACTCCGTTTCAGACGCTCCACGTCGGGCAGACTGTCCTTACCCAAACGCTCTTGACGGAGGATCTCGTCCATGTGGGTCCAGAGCGTGAGCAGGTCGTAGACCACCTCGGTGTTGTAGCCATCGTCGAACTGATGGAGGTCACCATCGGGCGTCAGGGGAATCTCGGGCCGTTCCAACCACTGAGCCTCTACGCGGGAGGAAACCATGCGGGCAAAGTCACCCGTCGTGATGGGTAGGGCCTGCACAATTTGCTCAACTACCCGGAAACGTTGTTGGCGGTAGATGAGATTAAGCATCTTCGACGCCGCTTCCCGTCCGCTGTTGAAGCTATCGGAGTTAGTATCAAAGTCGGCGATATTCCGCACGCTCTCATCGAAGGCCTTTTGCAGCTCTTCCAGGTCGAGCAAGTAATCGAAGGGATCGTAAATATCCTCGCCCACGACATAGTCGGAAGACTGAAGGAATCCGTAGACATGGTTACGCAATTGGTAACGACGAAAATCCTGGTAGTCGGTCTTCGCCAGGTATTCACGGTTAGCCCGAAGGGATTCGAAGTCTGCGAGATACTGCTGAATCTCTGTCTTAATGAGCTCTTTGCTGGCCACCAAATCGGCCGCCAAGGTTACCTTGACGCCTTCGATGTGGTGCTTCTCCGTCTCGCCCTCGGGAACGGGCGCCACGTTTTCCAGCTCTTTCTCGAGAATGTAGTAGCGATCTTCTACCTGGTCCGTCACATCGACCCGACGTCGATCGCAGAGCAATTTGATATCCACCACTTCATCCTGGAAGAGTTTTTCCAGCACATCATCCAGGGCTTCCCGGCGTGTAGACAAGGCCTCCACGTCGTGATGCCAGGATTTCAGGATCACATCAATTTGATGCACACTGTCGGGGTCGCCACTGGACAGGGCGTTTTTCCACAACAACGACTCGGCATCGCGGAACGCGACGATGGCATCCAACAGCAAACGAAGATCGGCAAAGGCCTCGCCTTCTTTGGAGACGAAGAAATCCATCGCCTTCTTGAATTGTTTCACGCCGCTCTCGGTGGCCGCCTCCAAGCCCTCCCGCGCGTTTTCGTCTACCAATACCTTCGGAGGCCAGGCCTTTCGATTTTCCGTATGGTAAATCTCACGCACGTAGTTGTTGTAATCCTTGGCGTGGTCGGAATAGAGACTCAAATCGTCCAAGACAAATTTAAAGTAGTGGTCCAGATCGACCTGACGTTCCTGCGAACCCAGGCTCGGGGCCTGCTCCGCAGCCATAGCTTCAATACGCAGTAGCTGGCCGAGGGCGTAAGTCGCCTCATCAGACCACCGGTCTTCTTCGGTCAGGATGCGTTTCTCCGTGGCGACTACAAGGGGCGTCACATAGCGGTATTCGAAGATGCCCCGGTAGGCGTCGTACATATCTGTTTCGAGTCGGCGATTGAACCAGTCGATGGGTCGAAATACCAAGGGCGTGCGTACGTCTTGAATCCATCCCTGCTCCAAGAGCTTGGGCATCTCGAAGAGTTCGAGCGTGCCCATATCTTCCGGGATGATTACTTTTTCCGAGAGTTCCACGGGTATACCACCGTTATAGGTGTACGATCCCGCCTTCCGCGCTACGATGTCGTCACTTTCAGGGAGCCAATCTCGTACGGCTACCCAATCATCATGCTTGCTCTCCATTTCCTGTTGCCAGACAATCGAGCTGTATACGGTGAATGCGGCAAAGACCGCCAATATCACGGCCATCGCAAGTACACGACGGGCACGAGACCGCTTCCGCTGATAGCGGGGGTCTTGATTCCAAGTGACCAGTCCGCCCTCACAGAACACCTTGTCATTCAGGGTCTCTTTAAGGAAGTAGCTGTCTTCGGTGTGGCGGGCCTGTGCGGCAGGCAACTCTTCGAGGGGCTTCTCCAACGCGCGGGCGAGAGAAGGGTCCAGCTCGGTCTCCCGCTGGATTGCGGAGGTGTAATAGGCGCCCCGAAGAAAGAAGGGGTCGCAGTACCAGGAATTGGGCTCAAAAATTCGTTCCAGGTAATCCCCCAGGCGGTTGGCGGTCAGCCGAAAACTGCGGGGAAATTCATAGAGATGATTGACCTGCACCCGGCGCTTGTAGGCCAGGCTACGGGATTCGATAGAGTACTGAAGGAGGGAATCCCGGCGCTGGCGGAGGCGCTGAAATATACCTTCCACACCGGTCCGGTATTTTTCGACCTGGAAGGGCTCTTCCAATTCATCGGGGTTGGACCAACCGAAGATCTGGTCCGTGCCCCCTTCTTCTTTGAGGTCACCAAAGTATTCGAGGAAACCGCAAAGCCGGTCGGCCTTGGTCACCATGATAAAGACGGGCACCTGGGTACCCAGAGCACGATGGATATTTTCGAAATGCTCTACCAGACGGGCCGACTTGGCACTAACACCTTCATCGGTGTCCGCGAGCAACTGCTCCACTGAAAAGGTAAGGATGATGCCATTCAACGGACTGGCTGGACGGAAATCGGCAATACTCTTCAGCAGGAGTTTCCAGGCGAGGGCTTCCGACTTACCGCCCCGACCGAAAAAGTGGGCACCGGGCAAATCGAGCAGTACCGCGCGATTGGTGATCCACCAATCGAGGATCTCCGTCCCCCCCACGCCCTGTTCGGTGTTCGTGAGACCAGCTGGGAATCCGATGCCACTGCGGCGGATGGCTTCTGATTTACCACTGTCCCGCTCACCCACCACGAGATAGAGGGGCAGTTTGTCCGAATCTTTCCGGAAGGCGGCCAGGTCGGCCACCCCCTTGTCGAACTTGAGCTTGAAAGCCCGACGAAATTCCTCGTCGGTAATCTCGGGAACTTCTTCCTCGGCCCCCTCTTCTCCCTCTGCGACGACGCCTCTGCGACGTAGTTGCCACGGACGGACATAGCGTATGTAAAGAAGTACGACGCCAACAATCAGTAGCAAGACGACAAGGGCAATGATGAACCCTGGGTGCACATAACTGGTAATTTGATCCCAGAAGCCTCCGATCGCAGCGAGAATAAAAAACACTGGGACCAGCATAATCCGGATGTCGCCGACCTTGGAGAAGAGCTCGTATATTTTCTGTAAGGCGCCCAAGCGTACTTACTCCTTATTCGCAGCGGCAGATTCACCAGGCTGAGTCTCGCCCGTGTGTCGCAGTTGTCTTGGTCGGAGGTATCGGAGATAGAGAAATCCACTTGTGAGAGCCAAGCACAATACGACGAACAGCGTCATGATAGGTAAAGAAGTCCGCTCCCGAAATGCGTCCCACAACCCGTAAACGACAGCCAAAGCAAGTATCACCGGGAACACCAAGATGCGCATTTCACCGACCTTGGCGAAGAGCTCGTATATTTTCTGTAAGGCGCCCAAGCGTACTTACTCCTTATTCGCAGCGGCAGGATTAATCGCGTGGGCTGCGCCCGTTTCCGCGGTTTCCTGGATTTCATTCAACGTCTGGCGCAGGGCGCCGGAACTCAGATAGTAGAGGCCGACATTCACCGCAACGACCAGCACAAAGAGGGCGACCATTGCCAACCGCGCATACTTGAATCGCTTCAAGGTGCGGAAGGGTAGCGGCTTGTCTTCCACGTGCTCATAGGCCGTGGGCGTGAGTTGTGCTGACAGCTCGAAACGCTCACCGAAGACCTTATTGTCGATGTCGGAATGTTTCTGCCGGATATATTTCCAGTCGTCGGCGTAGCACCCGGTGAAGCCCAGTCGAAGGCATTCGCGAAATACGGTGAGTTGCTGCAGGGCGACTTCCGTATTCTGCGCCAGGGTCTGCTCGAGCAGATCGAAGAACTGCTCATCGCCAGCGAGCTCTTGCTCGTCAAAGGCCAACTCGACCCATTCATCGGCAATATTCAGATCGCTTTCCTTGATCATGAAATCGACGTAAAAAATGAGGGCCAGGTTAATGGTTCGGTCATACTGATAGGCCAACGCGGGATGGGCCTCCGCCTTAATACGCATTTCCGCGAAGATACTGATGATCTCCCGGCGCACCTGCTCCACCGCAAACTGGGTGTTGTGCTCCGCTGCGCGGGTCAGACAACCCACATAAAGAAAGAGGGGCTCGGTCAGCTCTACCAGGGTCATGGCCTATTCTCCCCCGTCGGTATAGGTGGTGTAGAGGGTAAATTTGTAGTCTACTGGCTCGGAAACCGTGAAACGAATCGCCATGGCATTCTCCACAATGATGCGTCGCCACAGCGCCCGGTTGTCTTCCTGCTCGATGCGGAAGTAGTGGAGTCCGGGCTGTGCGGGCAGATCAAGGGGTACCTCGCGTTCTTCGCGCAGGGTCAGACCGCGCACGCGCTGGTGGATATTGCTCTTGGCCATGGCCTTGAAGCGATCCTGGGCCTCCACGAGCTTGACGAGGGTCCGGGGGTCTTCCTCGGTCTCGACGGCCAGGTAGCAGACCGACGCCTCGCTGAGGTCGACGGCATTGAGGTCGGCCACGAAGAATTCGTCGTCTTCCTGGAACTCGACACGGCGAAATTTCTGGTTGGCGATGAGTTGGAGCAACTCTCGAATCTTGTCACTCAGCTCACCAAAGATAACGGCCGGACGGTCGTGATCATAGTGGGTAACCTCCATGGCATCGTAGCCGGGCACGAGGGTCGCCAGTTCACCGAGAAGATCCCGTAGGGTCAAATAGGTGTCGAAGGGAGTAATTCCCGGTGCACGCACCAGGGAAGCGAGACGCCCACTATATTTATTGAGGGTCTGGAGAAAGAATATGTGCTCCGATTGAAACTTCGCATCCCGCGCCGTTTCCCCCCGGGTCCCTCCCCGCGAAACGCGGGTCATCAGGTCACGCCGGTTGGCATCGACCTGGTTAGAGAGATCCCGCACAATGGCGAGCAAGGGCGTATAGCCATGAATCAGCAGGCACGGCGGAATGAAACCAGGATCCAGGGAAGGCAGGCCGGCGCTGTCCGCCGTCGAACGGGTAATCCGCACGAGGGGCAACACTTCCAGCCCACCAATATCATCGGTGCTCAGGAGCAGGCGGGCGTTGACCCGGCGCACGAGCATAGGATGTGAGTGAACCCCTGTATTTTCATCGGGGCGCTCGATCTCGTCCAGTTTATAGATGCGGCGACTGCGCCATCCGTCGGCACTGTCATTGGGCACGACGTTGGCCCCATTGGCATCCCAGAGGGGTACGCCAATCAAGACGGTTACCGATTCGGCCCCCGCGTCAAAGGAACTTTGAAGATTGAGAGGTGGCAAGTCGGAACTGGCCGGATACTCCACCTCCTGTCCGCTGGGCATAATAACGCGGAGGTGTTTGAACTGGACCAGCATATTGCGCAGGGAATCTTCCGAAAGCTCCGATTCGATGACGCCGTAGCCAAAGGCAAAACCCAGCCGACGCTCTGCGCGGATCTGGGTAATGATGTTCTGTTGCATCTGCTGCATGTGGTGGGGCTGTAGGAAGAGCCCTTCATGCCAGTGTATATGCTGCGTCATCGCTGTCTTTCTCTATCTTCATGCTCTCTGCTGCCGGAGCAGTCTTGAGCCAATCGATTTCCTTGGCGTTATGGGTGCGCCCGCCTATTGGCGCCGCTGGGTCGTTTCGCTCACTAAGCCGCTGGGCAAAATAAGAATCTTCAGCGTTCGGGTACGGGGGGTAAAAAAACCATTGGGCCAGAGTTTTCGGTCCAAGGGAAGCGCAAGCACCGAACGGGTCTGCACCAATTCCGGGTTTTCCCCGGGGCGCTCGGGCAAGTTTGCGATTATATAAATGGATTTGGCCCCTTTGCGTTTCCAGGCCTTCCAATAATGACTGCGACGGGAGAGTTTCTTGGGCGCAAGGTCCTGATTGGTAAAGCGGGTGCTAAAGGCATCGACGCCTTCCCGGTAGGGGTTATCGGTATCGAAGTATTCCCGAACCTTAAGGGTTTTCAGTACGCCCTCTTCCGAGGCGTTGGCGGCGAAAACATCCACATCGATGGAGGGCAATTCGCCGGTCTGGGGGTTTCGAAAAGAATCGGCGTCCATGGTCAGTTTTACATTGAAGGCGTCCCGTTTTTTAGACGCGCAACCACTCATGCCTCCGACCGCAACGGCCACCAAGGTAAGCAGACACAGTAGTCGGGCACCCGTCAGGACGGCACGGGCACTCCTGGAAGGAAGCCCTTCCCCACACTTCAATGTCGTCATGCAAGCCCAGCAGTACAACCTGTTCTCCTTCGCAAAACCCGACGCAGCCGTTTCGACTGAAGGCGCCTCAAAAACGCAACCCGGGTGGCCCTCCCAAAAAGGCCTATATCCGTAGCAATCAAAACAGAATCCGGTGATAGACCATCACGGGATCGTCACCCATGGTACACAGCGACCAATAGCGCATGTCAAGGTATTTCTCATATTCACATGATGATTACGGCTCAGACAATCTCTTCCCACGCCGCCTGGTCCAGTTCCGGGAAGGTAATCTGGCAATTGCCCGAGCTGAGACCAATCAATTTCGCCTTACCCTTGGCATCGAGGGTTCCCTTATCGATTGTCTTTCCGTCCGGCAAGGTTACTTCATAGGGCATGCCCGCGACGGGGCTGTCATCCATACCGACCAATTCGATTTCGATCCAATCGGTCGTCACCTGTACGGCGGATTCCTGGATCACGGCCACCGATTCAAACAGGGCCTCCTCCTCCGCCGCCTCTTCGGAAACCTCCTCGTCGGCCTCGGTCTTCTTTTTCTCTTGTTTCTTTTTCTTCTTTTCTTCCTTCTTCGCTTCGGCCTCCTGCTCTTCGGCGGTGGGCGGCTTGTAGGGTGACACCTTTTGGGTGCCATATTTGCCGGTCTGGGCCTCGATTTGCTCGGCCTTTACTTCTGCAACGGCACCCGGGTCGGCTTCATCCGCCAATTCCGGTGCCACGGCCTCGGCCGGCTCGACGACGGATCCAGCTTCGCCATCTTTAGGATCGGGCATGCCGAAAATCTCCTTTAGTTAATGCTCACCATGCCGCCCTCGAGCGTCAGATTCCCATCACCACTTACCGTAGTGGAACTACTGGTCAATTCGGCCGTGGCGGAAGATTCAAGGGTCAGGCCGCCATCTGCCGCAAATTCACCGGAACCCGTGGCCGCAATAGTGGTATCGCCCGTGGACTCCAGGGCGATATTCCCTTCGGCGGTGACATTGGTATCGCCACCCGATTCATTGGTGATATCCCCATCGGCGAGCAACTCAATGTCACCGGTCGTTCCAATGGTGATACCGCTGGATTCGATGGCAATGTAGGAATCCCCCACCTTAATGGTGATATTGGTGCCTGCTTCAATGCAGATATTGTCGCCCTTTAAAAAGTAGTCGGCAGTCACCTCTTCCGAGTGATTGCTCTTGTACACCTGAATTACGTCGCCTTCCACCGTTTGGCTGTGGCTGTCCGTAATTTTGATGGCCTCTTTTCCCTTGATGGTCAGGTTGTGATCACGCTCGATCGTCTCGATGTGGTCCCGCCCGACTGTCTCATGTTTGTCGTTGTCGACCTTCTCTTTGCGGTCGTTGATCACCTGCAGGTGGTGGTCGTTACCGATCCAGGCAAAGGAGTCGTTCAAAATCCGCTTGTCGAAGTTTTTCTGACCGTGCACAAAAATCTGTTCACTGTCTTTCTTGTCTTCAAAGCGAATCTCATTGAAGCCCTCGCCGCCCTTACTGGAATTGCTTTTCATGACGGTCATAGTCATGTTGGTGGGCAGGGCGTAGGGTGGCTTATTGTCCGCGTTATACAGGGACCCGATAATGATAGGGCGGTCGGGATTGCCCTCCAGAAACTCGACGACGACTTCCTGGCCTATTCGGGGCAAGGTCACGGCGCCCCAGTTCTTGCCCGCCCAATTCTGTGCAAGCCGAATGAAGCAGGAACTGTTTTCATCGGAGTTTCCGTACCGGTCCCAGTGGAATTGAACCTTGATGCGCCCGTATTCGTCGGTATGGATTTCATCACCCGATGGCCCCACCACGATGGCCGTCTGAGGACCGTGGACGAAAGGCACCGGCGTGATACTTTCAGCGCGAAACTGCTCCGTTTTCCGAATGGCGGTAAAAGAACACTTGAAGGGGTCCAGCTTCTGCTCCTGAACCGGATTGGAGGTGTAGTCTTCGCCGACGACGTTGATGGTGGTCGACGTGATGATATAGTCGGTATTTTGAGACGCGAGGGGGTAATTGGTCATGGCGAAGAGGGCGCCGCAGGCGGTGCCACGAACAATGCACTCCCCCTTAAATGTCTGGTAGTCGGCCTGAAATTCTTCGGCCCGATACTTCGCATAGTTGGTGGCATCGCCCGCCGCGTAATATCGACCGGGATAGTCGAAGCGGACCAGATGGTCCTTCGCATACTGGCGTGTCACCTCGGACTCCCCGAACATGATGTTCTTGGGCGTCTCCAGACTGTAATCGGCATAGGAGAATTTGGTGCTCTCGAAGAGCCCCATTTCGATCCAGTAATAAATACTATCCTGATCGACCGAACCCTCATCCCGTGGGTTGAACTCCATCTCTGCAAAATCCGGCTGCGCCTCGTGGAGACTACTGGCGTTGATCAACACCAGGGTGTGCTTACCATTCTCATGTTTGAAGTAGTAGTAGATACCTTCCTGCTCGAGCAATCGGGAAATGAAGTTAAAATAGGACTCCCGATACATGACCGTGAATTCCCGGCTGGGGTACGTGGTGCTGCCAAGCTTGTACTCCACGTCGGTAATTCCAAGCTCTTTCAAGACATCTTTGACAATGGCAACCGCATCCATACTTTGATAAATACGACAATCGCGCGTGCGGGTAAGGAACCATAGATTGGGGACGATGGTGGCCTGATAATAGGTGAGGTCTTCCACTTCCTGGGTGCGCGAGAACCGACTTACAACCCCGTTGATATAGCGGGCATCCGAATCGGTGTAATTCATCCGGATCGTTACGTTTTGACCGATGATATCGTCGAAGGTGATATCACCATTTTCGCTGCAGAGTTCCAGTTCGTATTGAAAAATGCGCCCCAACTCTTCCACGCCAGCCATACGGCGAAAAAGCAGCACATCCTTACCGAGGGGCGTTTCAATACTTGCCCAACGTGTATCCTGTGTTCTAGCCATTATTCACCCACTTACCTCGAATCACTGCTTCTGCGGACGCTGCGATGATTACATTACCTACTCTATACCCACATGAAAGGATTTACAACTGTCGGAACCAGGCCACCAGGGTGGTGCGGTCCATACGAAGGTCTTCCGGATCGTGATCGAAAGTTGTATCTTCCCGCTTCAACCATGTCGTCCAACCGAGTTGGCCCTGTCTGCCCAGGCAGGTTTGGGGCACTTCTTCGCGCTTAAGAATCAGGCACACATCCCACTCGAGTTCTTCACCCACATAGTTGCGCACCCAATCAATCAGATGTTCGAGCCTATCGCCGGAAGGTAGCATGCTGAGATAGCGCTCCCAATCCATGGCGCCCAGGCGTACGCGGAATTTCTGCTGCCGGTCCCAGTAGCGGCTTCCCAGAATAAGATTCTGTCCTACCTTGCCGGTGCTCCGGGTTTCGCCCAGGCGGCAACAGCAATCGGGCGGGATATCGATCCACTGCCCCACAAACTCTTCGATGGTCGCGGGCACGCCGAAGTATTCGCCCAGAATAGCGCAAAGCCCTTCGGCATTCCGGGTCTGCATAGCCAGCCAGGCGGAGTAGTAGCGCTTTCCATCGTCGCGAATAGAATCCCGCTCGATAAAACTTTCCGACCCGATTCCGACCAGACTCGATACATACTTAGAAAACGAACCATTTCGGGTCCGCTCATAGGAGGCCGGTGCCTGACACTCGGCCCACGCCCGGTAATAGAGTGAAATAACGCGGGTCTGCAGGGCATCCAGAAACTCGGGATGGGACTTATCCTTGTCATGGAGCAACCGCTCGTAGAGGGATTCCGTGATGTTGAGCGGCAGGGGACCGTTGGGGCCCGAGAGCCCCATGAAATTGACGCTCATCTTGGGCGGCGCTTCGCTCTCCGGGTCTTCCAGAAAACGTTCGATGGGCGCCGACTCAAAGGTCAACCCAAGATTCTGTCCAAAACGGACAATATCGTCTTGGAGATGGTGTGAGAAACCAACGAAGGCCTTACCGGGCTCTTCGCTCTGCAGTCGCCGGATGGCCTGAAAGAAATTGGCCGAGCCGGGCTGACGGGCGAGACGGTTTCTTATACCAGCTTCCGCTGTCCCATTCTCGCTTGCCAACGTTTGATCTCTCCTTGTTCAGGGGTTTGAATGACGGTCTCGGTGAAGGAATTCAACGAGACGTGTTTCGAAAAGAACCGTTCCAGCACGGCACCGAGGAGGAATGAACCCGCCCCTTCGATGGACTCTTCATCCATCGTGACCTGGATTTCGAGGCCCCGCGCAAAGGCAATCTGACCAGGGCCGTGAATTCGGCGGGTAATGGGAGCGCTCTGCACCTGTTGCAGCGTATTGATCTGCTTCCGCGTTCCCGGATCGGAGACATTGCCGTACAGGCCCAACAGCTCGCGCAAGGCCGCTGCCGCGTCGCCTTCTTCGGTATCCATCAGCGAAAGATAGTTGAGGGAAAGATGATTAATGACCCGCCACGTATAGGGGCCCTCGGCCAGCGACGCGCGGGGCGATGTGGGCCCGGCCACGACACGAATGCCTTCTATCGGCGCATTCAAGTCCATGACGAAATCCGAATTTGCGATTCCGGTCTGCATCAGCAGGGGCAAATCCCGATTGGTACACAGAGTCTGAAGGGATAGCTGTCGAATATCCGGGCGAAAGGGTGCCGCGTTGGCGTCCACCAGCGAGACATAGACTTCACTGCCGGCATAACCCGAGCGGGTACCATGGTTGAGCTCCCGTTCGGAAAGTCGGCGGGGCATGCGATACGTCGTGAAATAGGCCCGGCTCTCCGTATCGTAGCCCTTCGCCGAATAGAAGGGTTCAAAGTCCTGTTTATCCCCCATCTGCGTACCATGACCGGTAATCTTGTTGACCTGGTAGACCTCAAAATCGAGGGGACGGGTCCGATCACCCACGATGTGAAAACGGGACTGGGTATCAGAGACATCGACTCGGTCGGGTTCCATGGGAAAGAGATTGACGGCGGGTGTGCAATTCAGCACGAAGTTGGATGGGCCCACTTCGTTTTCCAACCGCACATCACCTTGCTTCAGGAGGATGAATACATCAACTTCTGAGGTAATCGCGTTGCCGAGATACTTGCCGAGGCCGCCGATTTCAAAAAACATGTAGCGCTGTGGAAAAGCGAAGTACTCGTGAAGCAGTCGGTAGCCCTGAAAAGACCGGGACCCGTAAGGCAGGAGATAGTCCTTGTCGTCAAACCCGACCTGACGTATACGCTCTGCGGACAGGGTCCGCTGCCAGGGCACAGGATCCGCCGCAGGCCGCATGACCACGCCCACACCATGAGAGAAAATGGATTCGTAGAGGCGGGCACCCACATCACCTCCACCACGAATATAGACATTCAGCCGGTTCAAATCGATATCGCTGAAAAGCTGGCCTCCCATCGTCCGCAGGCGGAGGCGAATACCTGCGGCCATATCCCGTCGTTCGGGAAGACCAAAGGAGTTAATTTCGCGGGTATAATATTGCGCCTCGACAAGAGAGATGGGCCAGAGCGTTACATCGTGTCCCGTGCGAAACTGACAGGAAAAATCATCCCCGATGCCGCCGCCACTTCGAATGACCGTATTTTTAGGGACTACAACCCCTTCATCCAGCGCGGGCTCCGCAAAATCAGGCTGAAATTGCACCATGGTCATGGCCGGCGTGGGACACAGATAGTGGGGGTATACCGTCTCAACCAGGCTCTGGGTAAAGTTGGGAAACTCGTCGTCGAGCTTCATACGTACCCGTGCCGTGAGAAAGGCCACGCCTTCCAAGAGACGCTCTACGTATGGATCAGCGCACTCGAAAGATTCCAGACCCAGGCGACCGGCCACTTTGGGATTTTCCTTGGCGAAGACTTCCCCCACTTCACGGAGGTATTGAAGCTCTTCATTGTAATATTCGAGTCGCCGTCGGCTGGCCGATTTCTTATCCATTGCGCCACTCCTTCACTTTTACACTGGCATTGTGCAGGTCGACGCTGGTCAGGAGATAGACATGCTCCGAATAGGGCTTGGCCCACAATTCGGCCTGAATTTCGATTTCCAGATTCTTCATGGTGGTCTCCCCCGGAACCTCATTGCGGGAAACGTTTACCCGCAGGGTATCGCGATTCACCCGGGGTTCAAAACGTCGAATGGCCTCCACAATATTCTGCTCCACCACAATGGGTTTGGCGGCCATATCCGCCATACCCAGGAGATTGGCCATACCGTAATTCAGCACAGAACGCTGTACCTCGGGATAGCCGGTAAATTCGTCGGCCGATGCCTGGAGACCATAGGAGAGCAAGCGCATGAGATCGCGCTGAAAACCGGCACGGTATTCCTGGAAGCTCATGGCCTGGGGACGGGGTGCCTCCAGCCGCCTGGAGGGCTCGTTGTCCGTCAATCGGTCCATGAGAGAAGGCAGATATCGAACGTACACAGGAAGACCTCACTCCAATTCACGACCAACAGATGAGATGAAACGGCTCCGCAGCCAACGTCACCCTTTGCAGCACACGCGCAACCCGAAGGCCTGTGCGGTGTCACAAATACTACCGGGCAATCAGCGCCATCGCCACAGGTAGCAGAAAGATAGGCGACCGGGCTTGCACAATGCAAGCCCGGAAGCACGAAATACTAAACCAATTACCGGCCGGATCAGGTCTGGCGGTTGGTGAGGCGGTTCCAGGTCGAGCTGAAGGTATCGCCCATCTTACCGTCGGGTTTCACCATGGTGTATTCCCACTTGATGGTGGTGAAGGCAATGGAGCCCTCTTCCGTGGGAAGTTCGCCATCGCTACCGCTGGTGTTGATGCTGGCAATGATGCTGTTGGTCAACGTGATACGGAAATAGACTTCCGCCTTTTCCGTCGGACGCACCGCTTCGATGGTGATCGTCGGAATCACTTTGGCCGTGAGGCAGTATTGAAACAACTGAACGCTGGAGCGGTCCATGGACTTGCTGAAAGAAATCACTTCCAGCGTAGCACCACCGGTCGAGAAACCACCGGCAGCAGAAGGCGTACCGCCGCCTTCAATGTCGTGGGCCATTTCCTGGCCGAATTCGGAGATTTCCAGCCATCCTTTGTGGCTTTCGTCTTCGGATTCACCCGTCACCCCGTCGATTTTCAGGAAGAATGCATTTGCCATCCCATTTATCTCCTTTAGCTATATGTTTGTGGATTTTCCACGCTACCATTCGTTTCGAAGAATTACACCGGATTGTACCCTGTAATTCAAGCACCTTGCCAGCTCACAGGCAACTGGCAAGGCAACAAAATTTACAATACAGCATCTGCAGAACATCGTCTGAGATTTTTATCAGCCTTTTTCCGTCGGCAGCTTGGAAACCAACCGCAATGAAGCGGAAAGCCCTTCCAACTGATAGTGGGGACGAAGGTAAAACACGGCCGAGTAGTAACCCGGGTTACCTTCCACATCGGCCACGACCACTTCAGCAGCAGCCAGCGGACGGCGGGCCTTCGCTTCGTTGGA
>JAUIMA010000570.1 GCA_030432675.1 Candidatus Hydrogenedentota bacterium
GTGGATCGGTTTGATGGCGTCGGTGCAGTCCCCGGTGGGTGTCGCGCGGCAAGGGTGAAGGGGCGGGGGACGCTATCAGCGAATGCCGCGGGCTTCGAGGGCGCGGATTTCCTGGGTCCAGGCGGCGCGCTGTTCGTCCGTGACGTTGGGGTCGGGGAGGAGGCTTCTTCGCGTGCAGTTCACCAGGGCCTGGAGGGTTTGGTAGCGGCGGGTGTCTTGGATGGGGGGCGGTAGGTGGTCGTGCATGATGGCGGTGACCTGCGCGTGATCGAGGGGGCCTGCCAAACGGTGTTTGGCCTTGAGCTCGCTCCGGAGTGAGGCGAAGTTGGCGGCGGAGAATCCTTCGGTGGCGGTCATGAGGGCGGTGAGGTTCTCTTCGGAGACGTCGTCGCCGAGTACGGGGCCGACCATCCAGCGGACGAAGGCCTCGCGGTCCTCCCCTTCGGGATCGAGTACGGGGATGATGAGATCGCCGACGCGTCCTGGTCTTCGGATGTCGGGAGAGAGGAGGTGGATGCGGGCCGTCATGAGGAGCCAGGTGACGCGACCACGAAGGCGGGTGTCGGACATCATGGCCTGGATCTTGCCCGTAAGTCGTCGTTCGGTGGCGTGTTCGTCGGCACCGACACCGCCAAACTGGGTGTCCGCTTCATCGACAAAGATGAGCACTTTGGAGAGGGCTTCCAGGACACGGCGGAGTCGCTCGAAGAGCACATCGGTCTGGCCATACCATTGGCTGCGGATATTTTTCAGCACGAGGACCACCATGTCGAGTTCTGCGGCGACGGCTTCGAAGACAAAGGTCTTGCCGCTGCCGATGGCTCCACCCACGGCAGCACCGGGCAGGGCATCATCCCCTTCGGCGGCCACACGGGGCATGAACTCGGTGCGGAGAAATTCTTTGAGGTGGGTGAAGCCCACCACGTCGTCCAGCGTGTGTTCAGGGCGCTTGAACTCCACCATGTCTTCGCCGAGTTGGCTGGCGATGTGCTCCGCCACCTTCTCCAGCACCATGGACTGGGTGAGGGGGCGCTGCTGATGGACGGCGCCTTTGAGCAATTGCATGAGGGCGTGGATGCTCAGGCCTGCGGTGGCCTGGGCGAGACGTTCGTCCCTATCCCATACGGCGAGGGCCTGTTCCGCGTTGAGCTGGGCGCGGTACCACTGGATGAAGTGGCGGCGTCGCGCTTCGTCGGGGGCGGAGACAGGGACGTCGAGGAGGTGGGGGAGGCGGGCGATGCGGGGATTGAGTTGGCTGCGCGATTCGGCGATGAGTACGACCGAATCGTTGCCATTCACAAAGCCGGGATCGGAAAACCAATCGTAGCAGATGTTGAGGCGGTGGCGGTCCCGATCGGAGAGTTGGGTTACTTCCCCGGGGGGCACGATAAGGTCAGCCGCCTCGACGAGGATAATCAGGTTCTCTTTGAGCAGGGGCGCGCCGTTTAACTCGCTGCGGGAACAGAGACACAACTGGCGCAAAAACTCCAGTGCGACCGTGGGCTGGCCTACGGACTGGTGGAGTTGGTGGTCAAAGTCGCTGTGGTAGAGGGCGTCCTGGGCATCGAGGGCCTTGGGCGAAAGCATGCGCTTGATAGCCCGGTCATCGGGGTCGACCCCCGTGCGCCAGGTCTGCCAGGCGGTCCGGAGTTTATCGCGGTCGGCTTCCTGGAGGAAGCGCAAGGGCCCGTTCAGCTCATAGACCAACACGATATGATGGGGGATAGACCAATGCCCCAGGAGAAAATCCACCAGGGGCATATAGGTATCGTTGCGTTCGCCGCCGTGGAAGAGGTCGTCGATATTACCGGTGAGGGTAATCGAGCGGGACTGGCCCGAATTGAGGAGCCGTCCCGCGTGGCGCAGGAATTCGTACGACGGTGCGTCCATAGTCACGGGCGGGGCCTACTCCGGCAGACCGGGGAGCCGCTCGGCCTCTTGGCTTTCGGCGGCCGGTGCGCTGCTTTCGGCGGACTCGGCCAGGCCGATGAGGGCGTCGAATTCGTCGCTGTGCTCCGATTGGCGGGCATAGGCGAGGAACTCTTCCTCCTGCACCTTGGTGTTGGTGCCCGAGAGTTCCTTGGAGATACGGGCCTCGGCCTTCATCTCCGTCCGGAGCTTACGGAGTTCCTGGAGCTCCGCGTCGCTGCCATCCTGGGAGAGTCCCGCCAGCGCGTCGGCAATCTCTTTTTCTTCTTTGGCGGAGATAACATCGGCCACGGCTTCTTTGGATTCTTCGCGGAGCTTGTCAATCTCCCGCATGAGCCCGCGCATCTGCACCTTGTGTTCCTCGATGCGGTTGCCGTATTCCGTGATGTCCCCATCCAACTCGTCGAGGTGCTCGGTCTTCTCGGTGAGGGTGGAGGTGAAATCGTTGTAGGCCGAGAGACATTTCATGTATTCGTCGTTATTGCGAATCTCATCCTGGGGGACACCTTGGCCCTTGAGCTCTTCGACTTTTTTCTTGGCCTTGGCGAGGGCACCGGCCTTGAGGGACTCGAGACGGCGGACTTCCTCGGTGAGGGTTTTTGCCTTCTGGATTTTCAGTTCCTGCTGGGCGATGAGGCCGGCCACGGCTTGTTTATATTCGTGGAAGCGACGGGTCTTATCGCGCACGATATCGTCATAGCGCGCAGCCATGACATGGGGGTTACTATCGAGATTGCGCCGGGAGGCATCCATATTGCCTGAGAAAAAATAGCCCAGCGACTTCATCCAACGTCCAAAAGCCCGAAACATACGATTTAATCCTCCTGCGAGGGCCCCGGGGCCCGTCCAAAGTTGCGCGTCTAGTGTAGCATGTTGGGCGACCATTCCCTAACGGCCGCTGCCCATTGGGCGGGTGCCGTGCATCACCACCCTATGTACCCCCGAAGGGCACGTTTTATTCAGAACATTTTGGGGAAATGGAACCTTTTTGCCGCACTTCACATAACACTAAACAGAGGCGCCCGACGTCGTGTGGAGTTGGCGGATTCGGGCGTGTGCTGGTCTTTTCGCAGGCTTCGAATCTTCAACCAAACTGGGGTAATCCTATGTCCAAACGCCACCCGTGTGTCTATTCGTATGGGCGCTGCTGCGCCACTCTCCTCTTGCTGAGCAGCGCCCTCTGGGGCTGCAATACGAGTCGGCAGAAGCCGTTGGCACGGGAGGAGCCGTCCACGTCTTCGCCGGTGAGCATTGTCGATACCCAATCAAGTCCGGATCCCGCGCCCGCTGCGGATCGCGCCGTGCCGGAGGCGCCGCCCATGCCGATGATTGTTTCCCCGGCACCTGCGCCTATGCCTACGCCCAGCCGGGTGCGCGTCGTGGTGCCCGCCGAAAACCACGAACGCTACTCTGCCATTGTAGAGAATGGCTTCAACGCGGTCACCGAAGCGCCCCTCTCCACCTTCTCCATCGACGTGGATACGGCGTCCTACGCCAACGTGCGCCGTTTTCTGCGGGATGGACAGCGGCCACCCCAGGATGCCGTGCGGGTGGAGGAGCTTATCAATTATTTCCGCTACGACTACGGGGGACCGACGGATGACACCCCCTTTGCCACCCACCTGGAAGTGGCCACCTGTCCCTGGAAAACGGAGCACTACCTCGCGCGCATTGGCATCAAGGGCAAAGAGGTGCGCCTGGGGGACCGTCCCCCCGCCAACCTCGTTTTTCTGATTGACGTATCGGGCTCCATGAATGCGCCCGATAAACTGCCGCTGGTGCAGCAGTCCCTGCGGCTGCTGGCGGAACAGTTGGGCCCGAAGGACCGTATTGCCATGGTGGTTTATGCCGGGGCGACCGGAGTGGCTTTGTCTACGACCCGGGGCGACCGGAAGGTGCGGATTCGGGCGGCCCTCGACCAACTGCGGAGTGGGGGCTCGACCAATGGGGGCGCGGGCATTCAACGGGCCTATCAACTCGCCCAGGAAGGCTTCATCGAAGGGGGTATCAACCGGGTCTTGTTGGCG
>JAUIMA010000571.1 GCA_030432675.1 Candidatus Hydrogenedentota bacterium
TGCGGCATTGTAGTGAACCGTATCGTCAAGGAGCGGCATTCCCTCGGTAGGCACCATCTGCGCCCACTCGTAGGCGTCTGGATGGCCGGAATCCCGGTCGAGGTTGGCCTGGGACTGACGGAGTTCGACCGGGTGGGTAAAACGTTTCGCTCGGGGCGCGTAGGGCAGGGCTTGTCCGTAGACGAGGGGACAGGGCGCGGCACCGATGTCTTCCAGGAGGCGCTGGTGCCATTGACGGAGGCATTGGGCGTATTCGGTGGCCGATACCTCATGCTTAGCGTCGGCTTCCCCCTGCATCCAAAGTACACCACGAACGCGGTAGGCGATACCTTCGGCTTCCAACCTGGCCAGGGCGGGGCGCACCTGTTTCAGGAGATTCTGGTAGAGGGTACCCACATTGGGATCGTCGGGCCCTTCGCCGGGGTAAAAGGTTTCTCGATTGGGTCCAGGGGGACTCCCCAACCACTTACCATGGTTCCAGCCGTGGTGAAGGGGACGGCCGCCGAGGGCGTACTTGATGAGGTAGACGGGGTGTTCGGGCGTTGCGCCGGGGTAATAGCGGGCGAAGGCGAGTTCCGGTCCGAAGCGCTCCACCGTCTGGCTGGTCTTTGTCTTTCCGGGCACCAGGGTCTCGAAGTCCGTGCCGTTCCAGAAGCGGGCCTGGGTGATGGGAGCCCGCTCGGATTCGGACAGTTCGGCCACCTTGGGGGAGCCCACCATGTTGGATTGTCCGGAGAGAATAAAGACCTCCACGGGTTCGGCCATGGTGGATGCCATGGCCAGGAGGCCGAGTATCATGACAGGTATGCGGAACATTAGATGGTGTCTCCCCGGGGTTGTTGTCGGCTACGCGGCAAAGGCCGCAGAGCAACAGTATACGCAGCCACGGGGGACTTTTTCAGGTCCCTGCTTTAGGCCGTCTGCGCGGAGGATGCTCGTCACGGGCCGCAACACACCCGTGTGCCCCATTGCGGCTCAAGCGTGTAAAAACTTTCTCAGAATCAAATTCAACGTCTACGAAAAGAGCAAGTCCTTAGCCAGGGGGAGCGCCAACAGAACAATCATTACGGCTATCAACTTCTCCCCACGCCGCCAGGAAAATGAAGTAAGCCACAGTATTGCGGCACCTTCGACCCAAAGTCGCGCCTGCTCTCCCAGCAAAAACAAGCCTCCTATGTCGCCCCGTTGGGACTTGTCGGGGGAAGACTCCTGCTACCCAGGACTCGCTTCGCTCGCCGCTGGGCTACGGTATGTCGCCCGTTCCGGACTCAGAGGTGCTTGGGCGTCGTATTTATTCGTGTTTATTCGTGTCCATTCGTGGTTGCCTTTTCCTCCCGAACACCGCACCCGTAAAGCCGCTCGTTCCTCGCGTCTGTAAGGGTGGCACCCCACTGTGAACTTTTTTCACCTTAGAAATCAGCGCTTCAGCAGCCTATTTCTTCGAGTTGATTCGCGTCTATTCGTGGTTGCTATTTCTTCCCGGACGCCGACTTTGAGCCACCTGTTAACCTCAGCAAGGGCACAAGAGAAATCATTAGCACGGTCCGAGGGACATCCAATCCGCTACGAGTCCTACTAATTCTCCGTCGGACGCCGCGGACGAGAGAAACAGGGCAATGTCGGCTTGTGACTCGCCCTTTGTCCGGTCCAGGATAATGTCCGGCTTGCCATCGCGGTCCAAGTCACCTGCCCAAAGGATTTCTGGCTTCTCAAAAATATTGAGCTCGGCAACGGATACCAGTGTCTGACGCCGCGTGTTTTTGAGGGCGTTCTCAATGAGTATGAGCGCGTAGTTGTGAAAGCCGATTGTCGGACTCCCTTCCGGGATGATGGCCGTGCCTATGGCGCGCACCTCGAAATGGACTGCTTCCCGTCCACTGTCGAGCGTCAAATTCATCTTTTCTCCGGGATAGAGGAAACTCCCGTTGCGTGGCGTCACACGGGTGGATTGGAGTGGCCCGGCCCTCAGAAGGGGTGAGCCCCGGAGGATAGCGATAAAATCACAGTCATCGGGGACCGCAATGGACAGTCCACTTGGCTTTTCTTGGGCCGATTGGTACAGAGCCGGAATCGCCTTGACGGTGGTCGTGGTTGCCTCCAACGTGAAGCCGTGACTATGACGCGTAATCCCCCACCAACCGTCACCCGACGCGACCTCGTCGGCTTTGGAGTATTGACCTGGTATGGCCACCTGAATGGACTCTTCCGCTGTGTCCGGGCCAGCCGCGTTGAGCACACCGGAAAGTAGCGAGATGATAGCGACTACGTTCATAACCGTTCGTGTTCCCCTTTGGATGGCTGCTTAACGCCCTCTATTCCGCCCCGCTCAGGACTCAGAGGTGCTTGGGCGTCGTATTTATTCGTGTTTATTCGTGTCCATTCGTGGTTGCCTTTTCCTCCCGGACACTGCACCCGTAAAGCCGCTCGTTCCTCGCGTCTGTAAGGGTGGCACCCAGACATTTACTGCTGGGAGACTTGAGGGCTATTCCTTTACCAGTTCGTTAACGGTGTAATACCCGGCGCTGTGATCGAGTTCCATGCCGTCGTTACTGCGGAC
This sequence comes from Candidatus Hydrogenedentota bacterium, assembly GCA_030432675.1. GTDB lineage: Bacteria > Hydrogenedentota > Hydrogenedentia > Hydrogenedentales > JAEUWI01 > JAEUWI01. The sequence goes on from JAUIMA010000571.1 coordinate 2,558, forward strand.
CCCTTCGGCGTGAATTTCGTGGATGTAGTATTGCCGGATGGGGTCGGTCACGAGGCGTACTTCCATGCCGTCTTCGCTGAGGGTGGCGGACTTCACGGCATGGGATTGAGGGTCCACTTCGGGGCTGCCGTAGTTGGCGTGGTACATGAGGGTGTAGCTGCTCATGGTGTAGGACGCCACGTCGGTAGCCGTCTCGGGTTTCACGGGTTTGGTGAAGCGGAGGGTGAAGCCATCGGCCTCCAGGCGCATCTGCTGGATCTCAAAGGGCACTTCGCCATTCCAGGTGACGCGGTCCATGCCGAAGGATTTGGTGCCGTAGGAGTTCCAGCCCCGGTTGCTCTCGCCCACCAGGAGAGAGCCGTCTTTGCCCCAGTCCATGCGGAGCACAGCGCTCTGGAAACCGTCGAGAAAATTGAAGCAGGCCCCCTGGTATTCCCCGTTGACCTTTTCCATGTAAACGCGGGAAATGGCGGCGGTGGTGAAATCACCGACCAAAAGTTGTCCTTTGAAGGGACCGAGCTGTTCATCGTTTTCGATGGCGCGCACGTCGGTGGTGCTCATGCCGACTTTCTTGTAGGGAAACCAGACGGCGGGCAGGGAGAGCATGGGAAACTGGGCTTTGGCTTCGGGCAAGGGGATGCCGGAGGGCACGGTCTCAGGCTTGGCGAAGGGCGCGCCGGGGAGGGCGCAATGTTTCAGCGAATCCACGTGGCCGTAGAAAGCGCCCTTCCGAAGCTGGTGGAGGGAGCCGGCGGGAATCCAGTTGCCCTGCTGGTCGGTGAAGAAGACATCCCCTTCCAGGTTGGCACCGACGCCCGCAGGGGAACGCATGCCGGCGCACATGGGCTCGAAGCGGCCATCGGGCCAGACCTTGCCGCCCCAGCCGCGCCAGGCGTCCTGCTTGGGGTAGTTGGCCTTGCCCATGCCGATGTTGAGGGTAATCCAGAGGGCACCATCCTTGCTGGGCACGGCCCCGTAGGCGTATTCGTGGTAGTTACCGGTGATGCCCCAGTCGCTGTTGATGGTGCGGTAGACATCGATAATATCGTCGCCATCCGTGTCTTCGAGGTGGGTCAGCTCAGACCGTTGCACCACATAGAGTCCGCCATCGGCCTGGAGGAGGTTGAGGGGCTCGTGGAGGGCTTCGGCGATTTTCTTGAAGGTTGTGGTGGCGGGGTCGTTGTCGTAGAGTCCGTCGATGAGCCAGACCTCGCCCTTGCGCAGGGCCACGGCCACGCGGCCGTCATCGAGGACTGCGATGGCGCTTGCTTCAAAGATTTCGCCCTCGGGGGTGGAGATTGGGTAGAGGGTGTAGGCGGGGTTTGTCTCTGCCGGGGCTGCGGGCGCGAGTATCAAGCCGACAAGTACAAGGGCGGTAGCGAAACCGAGGAGG
>JAUIMA010000572.1 GCA_030432675.1 Candidatus Hydrogenedentota bacterium
CGAGTTCGGCTGCGGCTCGCGGAAGTCGAATCCGTAGAGCGGAATCGTAATGGCAGCCGCGGCGACCATCCACCAGATTTCCTGGTCGGTCCATCGGGCGATGGACGGAGACCTTGTCACCACGACAGTGGACAAACGACGCGGGGCAGGCGCAAGGCGAGGTTGAGCGGTTTGGTGCTCTTGATGAGGTGGTCAAGGTGCTGGCCTTCGTTTCACCGGCCCTCGGGACCCGAGCAGAAGGTGCCGTCGGGGCGCTTGGCGCTAAGCGCTCTTCGGCACGGACGCATTCTCTGCCGCAGACAGGAATGTCCGCGATCCTGGTGCGGCCAGATGTGCCGCATACAACCCTACCCCGTCAACACATTGAGCCCCTGCGTCGTTACATCGTTGTCCCTCTTGTCGTTTAGAATTCGGAGACATAGAACACAAGGAAACTCGCCCATGCGCCCCTTCATTGTCTGCTGTACCCTCGCGATTTCGTTTCTCTGCTTCAGCCTCAACGCTGCCGCCCTCGGTTTCTCGATGGAAGGCAATGACCCGGTGGGGTCGGCCAATTACACGGATTGGCCCGGTGCCGAGAAGGTGGTAGACAATCCCAGCCGCATTCTCCAGGTCTGGGTTAACGGTGGCGAGACCAATTATTTTCGCGGGGACACGGCATCCCTGAATGTGGCGCTGGAGCATTTTGCAGCGATACAGGTTCCCGTTCATGAGATTGCGCTGCTGCCTGGCCCTGGCAAGGCGCGTGCCTTTGGCGAAGAAGAATTCACCTATGATTGGCGACTCAACCTGCTGGGCGGCATTTCCCATTTCCTGCACAAAGAGGAGGTGGATACCCAGGTCTATGATGACCACCCGACCATGACCGTTTTCGTTGGCGACGGAAACATTGAACTGGCCCAGCTGGTCATCCCCCGGGGCGTTACGGTGTTGCAATTGGATGACCTGCGGGCACGCTACTACGCCGGTCTACGGAGCGAGAACCAACGGGTCCGGGAGGCCGCGGTGGGACGCCTCGCCGCCATCGACCCTTATGGTGAGGAGAGTCTGGCACGAATCATCGGGACCTACGTGGAGACCTATGATGGCACGGAAACGTGGGAAGAAATGTCCGCGCCACGCTTTAAATATATCGACCCGGCCCGTGTGGCGACGCGACTCCAGCATTTTGGGAAGCCGGCCCGGGCCATTCTGGTCAACCAGCTCACCCGCGAGGACGTGCTGGAAGAGCAAAAGATGTGGATACGCAAAGCCATCCAGTTTATTGATGACCTGCCGGACACCTCGGAAGCGGCGGCACGATTCCATGAGGATGAGGCGAAGATTGCCGACTTCCTGTCGAATCAGGACCTGAAGATTCTCCGCTAGTGGAGAAGTTGGTTTCCGTCAGAACCCGTTCACACTGCTCGAAATAGGTCCCCCGTCCCCTTTGTCTTCCACACGCGTGCCTGAATCACCTCGAGACCACAGGGTCCAAATGTGGTGCAATTCATGCGACTGTACCATATTGTGATTGACTTCTCGGAGTAGTTTGACAATACAGCGGCGTTGATATATGGTCGTTCCACGGATTGAACCTTCAATCATAGGCAGTGCGGAGGCTTGGGCAACTCCCCCCTTCATCCTGAACGCATCATGGAGACGGGGTGAGTCGTGCGAAAACGTTCTCGTGAGGACCCGCACGCAATGCGCAGGCGTCCAATTTTCTCAGAATGCATTGGTCCATAACCGTTAATCCAGGCAAAGGAAAATGTCATGAAAAGAGGATTCACACTTATCGAGTTGTTGGTGGTAATTGCCATCATCGGGATTCTGGCTGCTATCTTGCTGCCCGCACTGGCCCGTGCCCGGGAATCGGCGCGGCGCGCGAGCTGTCAAAACAATCTCAAGCAAATGGGCATCATTTTCAAGATGTATGCAAACGAATCAAAAGGCGAGAAGTTTCCTCATGCGCAAATCTGGGAAGGGGAGTCTGCCGATACGGACCCCAATGATGGGGATCCCATCGACGCTCAGTTACGGTCGGCACCGAATGGGATATTCAATGGCTTCGACGTCTACCCGGAATATATGACGGACTTGGCCATTCTGGCGTGCCCCTCCTCTACCAGCGATGTGGACGACATCAACAATGGGCGCTTCCACTTTTTCCAGGACCGGGACCAGGGTGTGAACCCCGCCCGCATCAAAGATTCTTCTTATGTGTATTGGGGCTATCTTTTCAATCCCGATGAGACCTATATTAACGACGACTACAATCACGGTGATCCCGCGACGGCACTGGCTTCTATTAACATTACTACCCAGATTGCTTTTGCTATTCTGACGGCCCATCCGGCGGTAGGACCGTTTGCGACCGGTCCGGCGACCCTCGCAGGGGCTGGGCAGGATCCCGCAAGCGTAGTCGATAATGATATCGAAATCGATTCGGGACACCCAACCATCGGTGCTCCTGGCGCGTTCCCGACCACGACGTTCCGACGGCTCCGGGAAGGCATTGAGCGGTTTATGATTACGGACATCAACAATCCTGCCGCTTCCGCCAAAGCCCAGAGCAGTATGTACATCATGAACGACGGGGCGACCAATGAAATCGCCCAGTACAATCATATTCCGGGTGGCGGCAACGTCCTCTATATGGATGGCCATGTAGAGTTCATCAAGTATCCCAGTGATACCAATGCTCCGCTTACCCGCGCCGTTGTCGCCCTCATCGGATAGCGCGCACCAAAACCAATCGACAGCGGTACCGTGTGCTTCACGCGGTACCGCCTGTTTTGTTTACCTACCGTGTAGCAACCCGCATCGGAGTGATATTGATGGGAGAAACCGTAGCGCCAATCGAAGAGCGGCTCCGCTTGGGAAGAGCCGCCCGCCTCAAGATCGACCGGCTGCCGAGATGGGTCCATGGGCTTGGGCTGGGCGGAACGTTGGCCATGCTGGCTGTTTTCATCGTCGTGTTTCTCCTGTTCAAAGACGAGGCCGTATGGGACGGTTGGGAACCCGCGGGCGAGTTTAAGAATCCCCAGTATGGCGAACGCATCTACCCGGACAGTGTTTTTCGCACGCGGATGAACACCTGGTCCAATCTGAGCTATATCCTCTTTGGCTTTTATGCCATCGCGTTGGCGCTCAACGATTGGAAAAAGAAACGTCCCCTCCAACGGGGCTACCTGGCGCACACCCCGATTCAGAGTTTTCTCTTTGGGCTGGCGGGCATATACCTGGGCCTGGGCAGTGGCTTTTTCCACGCCTCGCTCACCCGGTATGGGCAGCAGTGTGATGTGGGGGCCATGTATGCCTCGATGATGTGTCTGGCCGCAATTCCGATTGGTAGTTGGCTGCCCCGGGTAGAAATCCCGTGGACCCGTCGTGCGCTGGACTCGTGGCCGTTGATTGCTGCGTTGGTGGTGGTTGGGTCGCTCTACTTCACTTACTACAAGTGGGACTATTCCTTCTCGGAGGTGTCCGGTTATTCGACGGGGGTGCTGTTTGTCTTTGCGGGAGTCACCCTCTTTCAACCGGGTAAGTATCTGCAAATACGATGGTTCGTGGCGGCCTTTGTGGCGATCGTTATCGCGTCACAGATTCGCACCCTCGACATTCAGGATCGCTTTACGGGCCCCGACTCGATCGTTCAGGGGCATGCGGTATGGCACCTGATATCGTGCCTGCTGTATGTGTTCCTGTTTTTGTATTTTCGCTCTGAAGAGCGGGAGGCGTGACTCGCGCGGTGCCTTGACACGTTCCATACGCCCCCCATTTGCACAAACTCTCCGGCGGCGCGTATTCGACCTTCGTAGCTCGGGAGGACGCCCGATTACGAGCATCTGTTTTAGCCTCCATTCCACTACGCTCCATGCACACGAAACCTCGTGTGGCTCGGCATCGCGTGGCACGGATGGTGGCTCGTTGTTGCTTCTGGGCTTATCGGGGTATTCCCTTGC
>JAUIMA010000029.1 GCA_030432675.1 Candidatus Hydrogenedentota bacterium
GGAAGCTGGCTGCGGGTCATCTTCACCAACGACGGGACAGCCCCCGCCGTCTTCGTGTTGCGGGGTGGTGGGCATCGCTTTGTTGGCCTGCATGGGTCTGCGGGTACCTGAGGTCGCGTGGCGAGGCAGTCCCTACGGCGCGTCCCGTCGTTCGGGGAGCTGGCTGCGGGTCAACTTCGCTAACGACGGGACAGCCCCCGCCGTCTTCGTGTTGTGGGTTGGGGGGGTATCGCTTTGCTGGCCTGCGTGAGTATGCGGGTACCTGATGTCGTGTGGCGAGGCAGTCCCTAAGAAACGGGGTGGATGGGTGCTTTATCGCGCACCCATCCACCCCGTTCAAAACACACGGTGTCGGCTAATTACCCTTCGAGGGTCCAGCCGTCGCGGTAGGGCCGTTTCAGGAACTGGTTGGCGGTGGCGTCATTGGTGACTTTGCCCGCAGCGCCGTCGTACTCGATTTTGTCACCGTGGCGATAGGCGACGAGGCCGAGGAGCAATTGCTCGATCATGTTGGCGCTGTATTCGAAGTTGCAGGCCGTGTTGAGGTCGCCGCCTTTGGCCGCATCCAACCACTGTTTCTGGAAATGGCCGAGGGGCGGAATGAGCTCTGACTCAGGCCGGGGTTTGTAATAGGTCATGTCGGTCTTGGTGCCGTGGGGATAGAGCATCCGCGTGTCGAAGTCCCCGATGAGATAGCCGCTCGTGCCCCGGAACATGACGCCGTGGCCAATCTCGTTGAGGTCCACGTACTTGATGGGGGACGCGGGCATATCGCCGCCCTGGAACCATTTGACGGTGATGTCGCCGCGCCAGTCGTTGGCCGGATGCTCAAAGGTGGAGGTCATGCGTACGGGGGTGACTTCGGGGTTGAAGGCTTCGCCGACGCCGGTGATGGTCGTGGGAATGGTGGCATCGATGGCGTTCCAGGCGATGTCCATGGTGTGACTGCCCATGTCGCCGATCTGGCCCGCGCCGAAATCCCAATACATATTCCAGCTCAGGCAATTCACCCCCGCCGGTTTCTCAAAGTAGCCCGGGTTGTAGGGGTGGAAGGGCGCCGGTCCGAGCCAGAGATCGTAGTGGAGATTTTTCGGGGGCTCGCCTGCAGCGGGGAGGTAGCCGGGGCTGGGCAATTGGCGATTGCCCCAGACGCTCACTTCTTCCAGATCGCCGATGGCACCGTCCTGAATCATTTCGCGGATGCGGTTAAAATTTTCTTTCGCATGGCGCTGCATGCCCACCTGGGTGGCGAGCTTGTCTTTCTTAGGCAGGTATTTCGACCGGACGAGGCGCGCTTCTTCCACGCTGATGGCGAGGGGTTTTTCGCAGTAAATGTGGAGGTTGCGGTCAAGGGCCCAACTGGCGATAAAGGCGTGGGTCTGGTCGGTGGTGCAGCAGACCACGGCGTCGAGTTCGGGGTGGTCGAGGCATTCGCGCCAGTCCACATAGCGTTTGGCCTTGGGGAAGACTTCGCCCGCGAAATCGAGGTGTTCCTCATCCACATCGCAGATGGCCACCACGTTTTCGGGCTTCAGGGCGTCATAGTGAGCACGGGCGCGGCCATCGGCCCCGATGAGGGCGATGTTAAGTTTATTGCTCGGCGCACCGGGGGCGGCAAAGGTGCCACTGGGAAGGATGAGTAGTCCAGCACCCACGGCAGCGGTCTTGATGAAATCGCGACGTTTGGGCCGGGGGGTATGGGATTGGGGAGTCTTGGGTGTGGTCATGGGGGCAGGGTTCTCCTGAGGTTGCACTCTCCATAGGGGGTGGGTCAGAGAATGGAGCTCCCTGGCACCCCGATCGCCAAGGCGACCCCGCTATTTAAGCACAGTGCGGCCATAGAGGCAAGTGGTGGTCGTTGGTCACCGTTGGGCACCCATCTTCAAAAGGGCATCCCGCGCTTCTTCATAGCGGAAGCCCGAGTCCTCGAGAACCGTCAGGGGGGTGCGCCCTTCGAAATCGCGGACGTTGAGGTCCATGCCTTTGTCTTTCAGCAAGGCGATGACCCGGGGTTGGTTGCCCAAAGCGGCATAGTGCATGGCGGTCTGGCCTTGTTCGTCGGTCAGTTTCAAGAGACTGGGGTCGCTGTCGATGAGTCGCTCTACCTTTCCGGTGTCTCCGACGCGAAGGGCCGTGACGAAATCGGCAACCGGATCGCCGCTGTATTTCAAGGGGCTTCCCCCTTGAGGGCCGTCAGCGCAACTTACCGCAAAGAGCGTGAGGCAGAGCAGGGGGAGGGCGAAGCGGGCAGTTCGGGAGAATAAGCACATGGGACTCGACTCCATGAAGGCTGGCATTGGGTGTCGGAAGGAACGCCCGGAGACGTTCCTTCCGACGGGTGAGGGGGACTGGGTATGGGTTCGGTCAGGGAAATGGCTGACCGGTGGGGGCATTTTGCACAAAGGGTGTCACCATGAAGAGATGACTGCCCTGGGGTTGGGGATACTTGGCAAACTCGGCGTGACCATCCATGAAGAGCACGTTGGCACCGCCGGGAAGATGATTAAACTGGGCGGCATTCACCGCGCCCAGACCGCTGTTTCCCGTGAGGATGGTGTCCCACATGACCGGCACGGTGGACTGGGCCTGGGCAGAGCCGGCCGGGTTGTTGATATCGGTGATGAAGAAGCGCTCGATACCTTCGCGAATCGGCATGGTGGTCGCTTCGCTGCCATCGGAAAGGGTCCAGGTATAGGTAGCATCCCAGCCCCGAATGCGACGGAGTTCGCCTCCGTTCACCGAAAAGGTGTTGGCAATCTGTGTCACATCGCTTTCGGTCTTAAACCATTCCCCCTGAATGAGGTGGCCCCAGTAGCTGTAGCTGTAGTTGGAGGCCAGGGCGAAACAGCTCCGGGCCGGGTCTACCGTGCCACCGTCGGCGATGGTGGTTTTGCAGCGGCTGCCGTCACTACCGGCTACATTGACCAGGTGGCCATAGATGCGCAGGTACTCTTCGGGAATGATCTGGGTGGTCGCATTTTCGGCATAGCTGTGACCCGTGCCGATGATGCGCCAGAAGCCCCGGTTTTCTGCGCCGCCCGAGTAATCATCAGGCACCCAGGATTCATAGCCCTGGGAGTCCGAGGGGCAGAAGGCGAGTTTCCAGTCGTTCCAATACTCGGGGTAAAGGTGGCCCGCACTGACCCAGCGGGCGAGGTCGGCGTTGCTGGCGTCGTTGGTGTACTCCACGGGATTCAGGTTGCGATTGGCATTGGCCTGACGGGGCGGAAAGCGGTTGCCCTTGCTCTCGTTGGCGTACATCTTGTAGATGATGCCGAATTGCTTGAGGTTGTTGAGGCAGCTGGCCCGCCGTGCGGCTTCGCGGGCGCGGGCCAGGGCCGGCAATAAGATAGCGGCGAGGATGCCGATGATGGCGATAACGACCAGGAGCTCGATGAGGGTAAAGCCCCGGCGGTGGTTGGGTACTCGTAACGACGTCTGCATGCGCTCTTCCTTACTGGGTCGGTGGGTGTAACGAAAGAAATCCCCTGCGATAATCGATAGAAACTCGGGTGCACCTCCTCGTTTGCCGCGTTCGGCACAATCCACCCCGCTGGATAGGCTCCGGTCGAAAGGTCGAACGCTTCATCGTGGGAACACTGCCGAGTCATACACACCACGAAAAACTGCTCGGACTGCCAAGGTGGGATCGCCTGAACTGTTGCCGCAGAACCGCTGAAAAAATATGCTGCCGCTTACGCTGCCACCGATTGTTGCCTGACGGCACCACGCCGCGTAAACCCCTGCGTCATGCACTGCGCATCAAGCAAAACTCTTTCTCTTATACGTCAACCAGAGGCGATTGTCAAGGGTCTTTATACCTTAGTAGTATACCGGTCATTAGGTCGGGGGCTGGGAGGTGCTCAGGGCTTGACGAAGTACACCGCGTGTCCATCGATGGAGCGGATCTCCAGCGCCTGAAACGCCGGATCACCGAAAAAGTCCTCCAGGGCACGGCGACAGCCAGACCAACTGCCGTAGTCATCGATGACAACTACGCCCCCGGTTACCACGTGCGAATACAACGTTTCAAAGACCGTGTAGACGGAATCGTACCAATCCGCGTCCACGTGCAGCAGGGCAATGGGGCCGATGGATTCCACATGATGGGACAAGGTTTCGTCGAACCAGCCCGGGACAATCTGAAGCGAGGTTGGCGGCGTACCTGCCAGGTCATGGGCTTCTTCGACCCGGGTCACCGCGCCGGTGCACCAGCCGGGGAAGTACCCGGTCTGCACCGCTTTCTCATCTTTTTCGGTGGGTTCAGGGAGCCCTTCAAAGGAGTCGAAGAGCCAAAAGGTCCGTGTCTCTTGGTGGGCATGTAGGCCCGCCGCAATCATGGCGGAGGAGCCCCCGTTCCAAACGCCGCACTCGACCACGGCGCCATCGATTTCGTCTTGTGCGAGCGTTTCGCCCAGTTCGTATAGTTTTCTGAGGCGGGGCAGGGAGACCATGGTGAATTGGGGGACGAGTTTCCGGGCAAGTTGCAAACAGGGTGACGCGATGTGTTGTCGTTTGAGCATCACGCCCCATCTTTGCCACATGAAACGAGCGCGCAGCAAAACGCTTCCAACGGGGGTGTCGGGTGCGGTGAAGTAATAGAAATTCACGTTGTGGTGTCCTTTGTCCGGATGCAAATCCCGTTCTTCTGGGGCTGGGCATTACTATAAGGGAAGCGCTGTGTCATTGCACGTTGGGATTCCGTCAATACTGTGTAGAGAGCGATTTATTTGACAAAGTGCGGGGTATATGGAAGAATTGATCGGGTATTTCCGTACGGGTGCCTTGTGTTTCTTGGGGGCCGCACGTACGGTGGTCTGGGAGCATGCATCATGCTCTTCGCTCATGCCGTTGTGTGGATATGGGTAGTACACGCCAACATCGCGCGTCGTGATTCGAGCACATTACTCGAGAAAGTAGTTTCGTGGCTGAAAAACGTTTGCCTTTTTTCATGAAAGATTACCCCTGTCCGGCCTGTCAGACTACCGGCAGGCACCGGCAATTTCGGAGTCGCACCTACGGGCCAGGAAAAATGGAGTCGGATAACCACCCGTTGACCTATGTCTGGAACGACCCCCAGTTGGTCCAGGTGCATCCGCCACTTTACTTCCTGTTTTTTTGCACAAGTTGCTATTTCACAGTGTCCTCCGAAAACTATGCGGATCCCCAGAGCAATCTCTACGGAAAGGCCTGTGCCCGTACGCATAGGGCGAATTGGGAGGCGGGTGACCCGGTCATTCAGCTCCTCGGCGCACGTATCGACTATGACACGTTGGCATTTGAAGACGCGTTGTGGATGCACTTTCTGGCCATCTACATTCAATTGCTTCCCGATGATGAAATGCGCGACCACCATATGATAGCGCGCCTGTACCTTCGTGTCGCGTGGCTATATCGTGAGGAACAAGCCGATGAGGCACCGGGCGATGGGGGGGAGGACGCTTCCAGGTCCACCGACTCGTCGCGTCACGCGGTGGTGGCGGCACTCAAAGAATTGGATGGGATTCTGCACCGTGGAAATGAAATCCGGGATTGTGTCGTCGCCGCGTTGAAGGCGGACGAGCCCCGTCGTGGCTCGCAGCATGGGGCGGTATATGAGAAGTCGATGGAGACCATATCGCGCTTGTTCGATGCACTTCATTCGGAGAGTTATCGACTGAAGGCTACCTTTAATCGGTCTTACGTCACCGCTTTGAACGACGTGGGAAAGTCATACAGTTCGGAATTTGTGGAAGAAGTAAAGCGAGAATGGAGCTACGCACCCGCTGACGAGATTGAGGCGCTCCGCAGTGCCATTGAATATTTCGAGCGCGCCATTGCCCAGGACGCGCGCCTGAATGAACCCGACCCATTCTTCAAAACGTCAGCGCTCATCATCGATCTGGAGTTGCGTTGCGATGATTTGGATGCGGCCTTTAAGAAAGCGCGCGGGGTTGTTTCGTCTATCATCCAGGATCGTGAGAAGATTCTGACGCGCATTGCATCGGTGGAAAATGAAAGCCACAAAATGGAATTGATGAAACAACTGACGGCGGCCAACCGCTCCATCGAGCGCGCCAACGACCTCCACAGAGCGGTAGTCGATCAGGTAATCAGCCGTGAAATGCCCGAGATTAATCGCATCCTGGCGGATCATGGACGAAGTACGACGGGACAAAAGAAAGTTGCCTTACTGTCCAATGGTGTTACCCACGGAATCGTCTACCGCCTGGAAGAACGGAAAATAATCTAGGGCGACTTCTCCCCTTGTTGCAGCACGAAGTAGGCCCGTCGCCGGATGGAACTGAAGTAGAGCCGGTCTTCCGTGATCAGCACATCGCACACGCCCTGATTGGTGAGGGAGTCGCTGCCCCATGAATCGGCCAGGTAGAGCTGTCGGTCCGACAGCACCACGAACTTTCCCCCGTCGTCGGGATAATATTGCTGTCCGGGGCGGAGTTGCCGTGGGTGTAGGTTGCCGTGATAGGTGCCATCTTGCTCGAAGGTCAATTTGATGCCATGAACCTCGCGGATGTCGCCCTCAGGCGTGGGTGCGAAGGCCCGCCCCCGATAGGTGCTCGCCGCGAGTCGCGCCAGCAAATCCGGGGGCGTTTTGAAGGGTGACGGAGAGCCGAGGACCATGGCGCAGCCGTAATAGGCACCGTGAAAGTGATTGCCATGGAGGGCGCCGTTGCGCACGTGCCAGTCGAAGAAAGACACGGTGTCAAAGCTGTAGGAATCGCCTCCTTCCAGGCGCATGTAGCAAACGAGCTTTCCGAAGTCGTCGACGCGATAGCGGCCGTTCAGGGTATTTACCCCGAGAAAGAGTTTGCCCTGCTCGCTGCCGAAGTTGGTGTTGAAGTAGCCGTTGTCGGTAAAGACAAGTTCGGCATCGGGGATGCGTTGAAGTTGTCCGCCAGATTCTTCCGTGACCATGGCCGGGCCGGCGTAGACCCCGGCGATGGAGGCCGTTGAATGGACGCGGGTTTTGGCCTTTCGGGTGCCCAGGGAGAAAAAGGCCTGTAAGCGTCGATGGTAAAAGGAAAGCCGACCTTCTTCGAGGGAGAAGCCGTGGGTGACCACCCCTTCGCCCGGACCCAGGATGAGTTGAGTGGGACCCAGCACGCGGTAGCTACCTGTGACGGGTTTGTCGAGGAGTTTTCCGATGCCGGGCTGGGACAGGCGTTCCGCGGAAACGAGGGACGGGAGGTTGGTTTCGAAAACGCCCTTCTTTTTGAAGGTGAGGGTAATGCCCTCTGTCTGGCGGTCATCGGGGTAGTCCGTCCAATAGGCGCTGCCGTGGTAGGTGCCGAGGATTTCTTTGGCGGGGTTTTCGGGCAGGGCGCTTTCCTGCGCGGCCCAGAAGGCCTGTTGCGCTGCCGTGAGGGGGCCTGCCGCCGCACGGGCACGGGCCACGCCTTCACGCCGCTCTACGGCTTCCCGGCATCGCTTGAGGGCAGAGGTGAGGTCGGCCGTGCGATGGGCCTCCCCGCCGTTTTCACGGTCGATGCGTTCCAGCGCGGCAAGCGCCTCACGGCTTTCGGCCACGGCAAGTCCGCTGACGGCATGGGGGGCCTGTTTGGGGTCGGCCGCACATGCTTCGAGATACTTCAGTGCCGGGGAGGTACCAATCCAACCCAACGCCAAATAGCCGAAGACGTCGGAGTTTTCTGTCGCCACGTTGCGCTCAATATAACGAATGAGACTATCGACCGCCGCCGGGTCCTTGGCAAGACCGAGATAGAATGCGACCTGCTGCGCGTTTTCTCCCTGGGCGTCCAGAAGTTGAATCAAGATGGGTACGCAGTCATCGCCCCACGTGTCGATGGCCTTCTGAACGGACTGCCGGTGGTACCGTTTCGCCACGTGTTCTGTGATGGTTGCTGTAAGCGTCTCGTCCGGCTCGGCGGCGGCATGGGGCTGGGGGAGGGTCAGTGCCAGAAGGGCGAGGGCAAGAAGAGTACGTAGCAGAATTGTTCCGCGTGGTGTGGTCAACATGGGGGTGCTCCCGTGTGTGAGTGTGACTTCCTGTTACCCAGTATAATGTCTGAAAGGGAGGAAAGGTTCACGGGAATGTGGGGGGGGAGTCGCTGCCGCCGACTCACCGTGTCCTCGGTGTCGCTGTGGTGCCTGTGAATTGGAACCACAGAGAACGCAGAGATCACAGAGGGTGGCACAGGCTGGCCAACGGCTTCCGTGTCCGGCGGGGGGGCAGCGGGTGCCTACCTTGGGAGGGCACGCATTACTTAGTGTGAGACATCGCGGGGCAGGTCGCGGGGGCGTTCCAGTTCGAGGTCGCGCAGGGGTGACTTTCGGAAAAACTCCACGAGGCTATCCGGACCCCGTTGCCAAAGGTCGAAGTCCTCACAGGAAACCACGACCACCGCCTTCTTACCGTGGCGGAAAACTTCTTGTGGCCCCTCATTGAGTGCGCGCTCAATGACCTCGCTGAAACGATTCTTGGCTTCTTGCAGCTGCCACGTTTTTTCCATGGTGGGTGCTCCGTAGATTGAGAGTCTGGCCAGACTGGCTAGATTTTAGCTCGTTTCCTTAGATGTGACGATATGACGATTGCGAGCCGGACGCATTTGTTTAGCTGCATGGTTGGTAATTCGGTTGACGGGAAATGTGCTGAATCGCCTTGCCTCCATTCTCTCCGTGTGCACTGAGTCTCTGTGGTGCATGTTTATTGGAACCACAGAGAGCACAGAGAACACAGAGGAGGCAAGCCAGATGTCGGGGGCACTTCTTTTTGGGGTACAGGCTCCCGCCTCCGGCGCGTCGTCGACCCTTGCACTTGGCGGGCCGTTTCACGCTTACGCGGCTGGGGTCACTGCGTCTCGGGAGCCGGTCCCCGTCTGCGCTATAAGGGTTCTTCGCCCATCCGTTTGATATCTTCGAACCTTGCGTTCCTCTTGTCCGCGCCGTAGCCCGTGTAGGGGTTTAACTTCATGCGCACCTTTTCTGGGTATTTCTCCGCCCACGTCGGCGAAACATTCTCACACCCGCCCAGGTAGAGGGTACGGAGGTTTGGCATGTCCATCAGATAGGCCACGCCTTCGTCCGTGATGCGATCGCAATCGTCCAGGGCCAGCACGGTGAGCTGGGAGGCCTCGCTGAGATACTCCAGGCCCGTGTCGGAAAGTCTTGGGGTTAGCGACAGGTTCAAATAGGTTACCTGCCTCATCCGTGCTATATGCCAGATACCCGCGTCGGTGATACACGGATTCCCACTCAGCACAAGGATTTCCAGCATGGGCATGTCCATTTGGGACAGCGTTTCCAGTCCCTGGTCGGTGATATGCCTATTGGTGCGGACCTGCAAGCCCGTCAGCGCTGGCCACGCCCGTTCCGCTAGAATCGCCAGTCCTTCGTCCGTAATCTTGGCGTCCACGTTAGCCGCGCCAATGCCGAAGGTGAGGAATCGCAGGTTCGGAAAACGAAACAGGGCGCGCATGTCTTCGTCCGCCAGCCCGCGCGCGCTGACACTCGTTGTCTCGGGTGGAAGGCGCAGGGCGTCCTTCATGTTATGGACCTTGGGCGGCATGGACATGCAGGCGGGGAGCAACGAAAGGAGCATCACGATGAGATAGGTGCTAGGGAGAATTGGATGTCGTAGTGATTTCGACACGTACGTGTTCCTGGGCTGTTTTGTAGCCGCCTGCCTCCCAGCATAGAATTGCGGGACGGTAGCCAGCCAACGAGATAGTGAGGCCGCGTCAATTCTCTGATTCAAGGCTACCCACCACCTTGTCCCGATAGGCCCGCCATTGATTGTAGCCCCATTCCGGATTGTGGACATCGAAGAACTCTCCCGTACTCGAGTCGAGGGCCCTGAGGCCGAGTTTCTTGAGGATATCCGCGACGCAAGCACCGGCTTCGGCACCGCCCCGGACATGAAGGGCAATGCATTTGACCACCTCCTTTTTCCCGAGATTGAATTCGATACTGAATCCGTCGGTGTCGAGAATGCCCCAGGCGGGGTCGGAAAAGTCGACTTGGGGAATGACTTCCTGGATGTGCGCAATGAGGGTGGCACGGCTGCCAATCGGCTTGGGATTGAAATCGTGCGGAATATCTTCGATGCTGTCTACTTCAGGAAGGTCTTGAATGAAAACGTCCCAACTCATGGGTGTGCTCCTCTTCGACTCCGATGACTTCCGAATTACCCCAGCAACCCGCCCATGGCCTTGAACCTCGGCGCGAGCGCGCCGTAGCAGGCCTGATACTCGGCGAACCACGGGTCGTAGGCCGCTGCGGCCACCTTGTTGGCTTCGAGGCGGCTGACTTCTTTGATGATGTTGTCGCAGCCTTCTTCCACGGTCTTGTAGAGGCCCGCCGCCACGCTCGCCAATATGGCCGCACCGTAGGCTGGGCCTTCGTCGACGTTGATGGTGACCATGGGGGCGTTGCCGGTATCGGCGAGCATCTGGCGCCAGAGGGGACTCCGCGCGCCGCCGCCGGAGCAGCGTACTTCACCCACGGGCACGCCCATGCCGCGCATGATTTCGAGGCTGTCGCGCATGCCGAAGGAGACGCCCTCCAGCACAGAACGGCTCATGTGGGCCTTGGTGTGGCGGAGGGAAAGGCCAATGAAAGCGCCCTTCGCGTCGGGGTCCTTGTGGGGCGTCCGCTCGCCGGTGAGGTAGGGCAGGAAGACGAGGCCTTCGGAGCCAATGGGGATGTCCGCAGCTTCGGCGGTGATGTATTCGTAGGGGTCCTTCCCTTCGGCCTTGCCCCGCTCGATGTCGGCCTGGCAGAGGGCGTCGCGGTACCAGCGGAGGGAGCCGCCGGCGCTGAGCATGACGCCCATGACGTGCCATTTTCCGGGGACGCTGTGGCAGAAGGTGTGGACGCGGCCCAGGGGGTCGGTGCTGACGTCGTCGGCGAAGGCGAAGACCACGCCGCTGGTGCCGAGGGAGGAGGAGATGATGCCGGAGCGGACAATACCGCAGCCCACGCCGTTGGCCGCCTGATCGCCACCTCCGGCCACCACGGGGATGCCCATGGGAAGGCCGGTCTTTTCGGCGGCCTCGGTGCTGAGGGTGCCGGTGATTTCGGGTCCTTCAAAGGAGGGGGGCATAAAGCTGGAATCGATGCCCAGGAGGCCCATGAGTTCTGTGTGCCAGCAACGGTTCTTCACGTCGAAGAGGAGGGTGCCCGAGGCGTCGGCCACGTCGGTGGCGAATTCGCCCGTGAGTAGCAGACGGATGTAATCCTTGGGCAGGAGCACCTTCTTTACCCGGGCATAGTTTTCCGGCTCGTTGTCCCGCAGCCAGAGTATCTTGGGGGCCGTAAAGCCCGTGAGGGCGGGGTTGGAGACCATCTCAATGAGCTGGGCTTCTCCCACGGTCTCGGTGATGTAGTCGCACTGGGCGGTGGTCCGTTGGTCACACCAGAGGAGGGCCGGGCGAATGACGTGGTTGTCGCCGTCGAGGAAGACGCTGCCGTGCATCTGGCCCGTGAGGCCAATGCCTTTCACGTCGGAGGCGTCGATCTTGCTGGCGAGCTCAGCCAGGGCCGTGTAGGCGGCCTTCGCCCAATCGGCGGGATCTTGTTCGGCCCAGTTGGGCTTGGGGGTGTGGAGGGGATATTCCACCAGCGCCGAAGCCAGCAGTTCACCCTCGGCATTCATCGCGATGGCCTTCGTGCCGCTCGTGCCTACGTCTACGCCCAATACAATGCCCATGGTCTGTGCTCTCCTTCGTGATAATCAGGGGGGATAAATTCGGTGGGATAGTTATACCGTCCGCTGTCGGCGACGTGCAAGGAAGGGGGGCGAGAGGCGTTGCAAGGACCTAAAGGACGAAAGGGACCTAAACGACATTGCTGACCACTCGCTGTCGGGTCAGGCTACTCGTTCATCATGGCCGGGCCATGCCGTCTAATTGTCGTTTAAGTCGTTTCCGTCCTTTAGGTCCTTCGAAACTCCGTCGCCCCCACAAAAAAGGCGCACCCCGAAGGGTGCGCCTCAAAACGGTCGGTGGCTCTTAGAGCAGTTCCGCAATCTGGACGGCATTGAGTGCCGCGCCCTTGAGCAGGTTGTCGGAGACAATCCACATGTCGATGGCGGAGGGGTGGGAGATGTCTTCCCGGATGCGGCCCACGTAGGTGTCATACTTCCCGGCGGCGTCGATGGCCGTGGGGAAGATGTCCTTGCTGGGGTCATCCATGACCACCACATTCTGGGCGGTGGCGAGGAGCTCCCGCACCTGAGCGGCTGTGAGCTTGGTCTTGGTCTCGATGTTGACCGACTCGCTGTGGCCCGTGTGCACCGGTACGCGGACGGTGGTGGCCGTCACGCGGATGCTGTCGTCGCCCATGATCTTCTTGGTCTCGTTGACCATCTTCATCTCTTCGGTGCTGTAGCCGTTGTCGATAAAGGCGTTGCTATGGGGGATCTGGGGGATGCAGTTAAAGGCGATCTGGGTCGGGAAGATGCTACAGGCCGGGGCCTCGCCTTTCAGGACGGACTCGGTCTGGGCGCGGAGCTCGTTGAGGGCTTCGCTGCCGGCGCCGGAGACGGCCTGGTAGGTGGAAACGACCACACGGGTGATCGTGGCCGCCGCATGGAGGGGCTGGAGTACCTGGACCATCTGAATGGTGGAACAGTTGGGGTTGGCGATAATGCCCTTGTGCGTCTTAATGGCGTCGGGGTTTACTTCCGGGACGACCAGGGGCACTTCGGGGTCCATGCGCCAGGCGCTGGAATTATCGACCACCACGCAGCCGTCTTTGGCGGCGAAGGGGGCAAAGGTCTGGCTCGTGCCACCACCTGCGCTGAAGAGGGCCACATCGACGCCTTTGAAGGAATCTTCGGCGAGGACTTCCACGGCAATTTCTTCGCCGCGAAAGGTCAGTTTACGGCCTGCCGAGCGGGGGGATGCGAGGAGTTTGAGAGACGCGACAGGGAAATCGCGGTCTTCCAATACCCGCAGCATCTGTTGGCCCACCACACCGGTGGCACCGGCAACGGCGACATGCTTTGAACTCATTCTGGATAGCTCCTTGACCGGTCCACACCCCATACGTAGGGTCCATGGCGACGGTCTTTGTATCCCGCACCGCGGGCACACGGCGTGTGGGCCCCGAAACAGGATGGGTCATAGCTACGATACCTTATGCATATCGGGTGATGGCGGCAAACGTGCGCCGCTCCGGTAGGCAGGGTAAACCCGATAAGGATCGTGTCTGGAAGCCCCCAGTATAGCAAAAAAGGGGAAAGTGGGGAAAGTGGGCGACGGAATGGGGGGATGGGGACGTATTGAAGTCACTCATTTTCTTCTTGATCCCGACGCCGAAATGGACAATCTGATCGTGCCGCGCGATCTTCCCCACACGAGTCTAAACGAGTTTGGGGAAGTTCATGCGTTTGGAGCACAGCCAACGCACAGGATGGGCGTATCGGTGGGAATGGTGGGAGGGGGACGGCCCCGACTGTTACGGTCCTGATACGGGGCCGAGGTCGATGGCTAACCACGGGGTGCGTGTTGCTGGGTCGGATTGATGACGTCGGGGCAGTCCCCACAAAAAACGCCCCGACCGGGGTCGGGGCGTAGCATGGCATTATCGGGGGACGTCGGTGCTCAGGAGAGGGCACTGTCCAGGGCGCTGGCCAATTCGGATTTCTGAGTGACGCCGATGAAGCGGTTCACTTCGGCGCCGTCTTTCATGACGATAAGGGTGGGGATGCTGGCCACGCTGAATTCCTGGGCCAGGTTGGCGGCGCTGTCCACATCGACTTTGCCGACACTGGCCTTGCCTTCATAGTCGGCGGCCAACTCGTCGAGTATCGGGGCAATCATTTTGCAGGGTCCGCACCATTCGGCCCAGAAATCGACGAGGGTAACGCCACTGGCGACGGCGCCTTTAAAGTTTTCTTCGGTAAGTTCGGTAGCATTACTCATAGTAGTTAACTCCTCGTGAATCGGTGATGTTGTAGGACCCGCACAGGGGGGAGATTTCGGATTTCTGGGGGCGATTATAGCCCAGTAGTCCCCTGCACGTAAAGGTTCGCGTTTCTGCCGGTGCCGAAAAAATTGACATGCCACCGTAGAAAAACCTATAATTCCGTGCTCTGCGGAGAGTTGTCCGAGTGGCTTAAGGAGCACGCTTGGAAAGCGTGTGTGCGTTTACGCGTACCGAGGGTTCGAATCCCTCACTCTCCGCCATTTTTTATTTTTTCGGTCCCCCTCACCTTCTGGCACGACATGGTGTGACATTCACTGTCTGCGCGATGGACCTCTCATTCCTTCCTGGCCCCGGCCTCAAGGGGACCTGGCGGAACGGTTGCGGCCGTAGCGTGGCGAGACGGGACTTCGCGATTGGGACGGGGCATCGTCCCCGGATTGGCTGGACCGTACAACATGATCAATGGTGTTCCCCGCATACTCATCGTTCGATTGAGTGCGATCGGTGATGTGGTTCGGGTCTTGCCCGCCTTGCATGCACTCCGCAACCGCTATCCCAATGCCCAGATCGACTGGGCCGTCGAGCAGAAATCCTATGATATCGTGTCCGGTCACCCGGCCCTCGATCAGGTCCACGTCTTTGAGCGGGGAGAAGGGATGCTCAATGATTTGGGGGCATTCATCGCCTTTTGTTCCCTTATCCGGAGCAATAAGTACGATTGGGTCATCGACTTCCACGGTATCGCCAAGACGGGTCTGCTGACCCGTTTTTCCGGGGCTAAACTGCGCTATGGCTTTGCCCGACCCCGCGCCCAGGAGCTCAGCTTCCTGGCCACCAACCGAAAAGTGGCCCTCGTCTCCAGGTATATGAACCGCATCGAGGAAAACCTTGAGCTGTGCAAAGACCTGGAGGCCAAGGTCCACTCCCTCGACGTGCTCATCGACATCCCCGAAGATGTGGAAGACACCATCGATGAGTACTTCCAGAAGACCTTTCACGGGGCCAAGATGGTGGTAGCCGTCCACGCCCCCGTCGATCGGCCAGAGAAGCAGTGGCCCATAGAATACTTCGCCAAGCTCACCGACATGATCATGAGCGACGGCCGCTATGAAGTACTCTTGACCTGGGGTCCCGGCCAGCGGGATACGGTCGATGCGGTGATGAAGCTGGCCCACGGCAAGCCCCACATTGCGCCCGAAACCCCTGATCTCAAGCATTATGCGGCCCTCGTGGCCCGTTGCGACCTCTATTTCGGTGGTGACACGGGCCCCATGCACATTGCATCCGCCATGGATACGCCCGTGGTGGCCGTCTTTGGCGGCACCCACCCCGCCCAGCATGCGCCCCTGCGAAAACCCTCTCAGGTGCTCTATGCGGGCCCGGAAATCCCTACCCGCAGCATCGACAAAGAGAATGCCGACGCCCTCTTCCGGGAGATTACCCCGGAAATCGCCTACGACGTCTGTGTCCAGGAATTGCACGGGTAGCGGCCTGTGTAATCGAGTTGGGTCTACAAGTCTATCCCGATCGTCCGGGCTGATTTCTGATGCTACTCCCCTCCTTGGAGGGGCTGGGGGTGGGTCAAGTCCCGAAGAGCGGTGTTTCCCATTCCAATTTCCCCGATTCTTTTCGGCATCCCGATCCAATCTGGTAGGATCACGCTATGAAGCGGTTCTTATTGATAGGTCTGGACGGGGGCGAACTTTCGCTGCTTACGCCCTGGATGGACGCTGGGCATTTGCCCCACCTGGCAGCCCTGCGACAACAGGGTACGTGCCAGGCCCTGGCCAGTACCCGCCCTCCCGTTACCTTTCCTGCGTGGACCACCTGTGTGACCGGGGTGAATCCGGGGCGCCATGGCATTTTTGATTTCACCGAGATCTGTCCGGGGGACTATGCCATCCGCTTTATCAACCAGACCCACCGCCGCACACCGGCGCTGTGGAACATCCTCGACGGGACGGATAAGCGCTCTTGTGTGCTGGGCGTGCCGGGCACCTACCCGCCCGAGCCCCTCAACGGGGTCATGGTCTCGGGATTTGATTCCCCCGTGTGCACCGGCGTGGACCGTTCCTTCGTCTATCCGACGGCGCGCTATCCCCAGGTAAAAGACTGGCGCTTCGCGGACTTTCAGGAGCATGACATTGGCCCGGGCTGGCATGCGGCAGCGCTGGAGAAACTCCTGGCCGGGATTGAGTCCAAGACCCGCTGTGCCGAGGCCCTGCTGGCCGAAGCGCCCTGGGATTTCTTCATGATGGTCTATGGCGAATCCGACACGGTTTCTCACCATTTCTGGCTTTTTCACGACGAAAACTCGCCCCGTCACCGTCCGGGATTTGAAGACGCTATCCTTCAGGTGTATCGGAAGCTCGATGAGGCGGTGGGGCGACTCATGGCAGTGGCCGGAGATGACGTCACCGTGGGTATCGTTTCCGACCACGGTTTTGGTGGTGCGGGTACGGGCGTGGTCCATCTCAACAACTGGCTGGCCGAAGAGGGCTACCTCCAATGGCGCGAAGGGGGGCGAGAATCCCTCTTGAAACGGTGGGCCTTGTCGCTGACGCCCGAATCGTGGCGTGGTGCCTTGTTTCGTCGCTTCGGCGGGCTGGCCGCGAAGGCCGAATCCCAGGCCCGTTTCGGGCGGATTGATTGGGCCCATACCCGCGCCTGGTCCGAAGAACTGAACTATTTCCCTTCCATCCGTCTGAATCTCGCGGGGCGGGAGCCCGACGGCCAGGTGCGCCCGGAAGACTACGATGGGGTGGTGGCGGAATTGTGCGATGCCTTGAACGCCTGGGAAGCGGTGGCCCGTGCGGTACCCCGTGGGGCGTGTTATGATGGCCCGGAAACGGAACGTGCTCCCGATATCATCGTGGAATTGGCGCTGGAAGCCGGCTATTCCCCGGCCTGCCTTCGCAGCACACCCGGTGGCCCCACTACCCGGCGGCTGGAAGAAAATGAGTATCTCGGGGGAAAGGAGCGGGGCATGAATGGTACCCATCGTGACGCAGGCATTCTGCTGCTATCGGAGCCCACGGAAGTGACCGACGCCACCTTGATGGATATAGCACCCACGGTCTTGTCTGTCCTAGGTGTGTCAGGTCCGGCCATGGAGGGGCGTGCCTTGCTCGGGGGAGGTCATGGAACCCGACCTGTAAAACGCGGGGTCGATCCGACGGCCTATACGGCCGAAGAAGAAGCCGTGGTCGCGGAGCGGATGCGTGCGCTGGGGTATTACGAATGAAGCTCCGCATTGCCCTCGTCAGCGCCTGTCCTTATCCGGTCCCCCAGGGTTCTCAGGTTTTCCTGCGGGACAACGCCCTGGCCCTTCAGGCGCGGGGTCACGAGGTGCACCTGGTGGTCTACAGTTACGGCGAAGGGCGGGACCACAGCGGCCTCACCATTCACCGGTGCCGTCGCATCCCGGGGGAGGGGAAGACCAAGGCGGGTCCGTCGTTCATGAAGCCCTTGCAGGATCTGGCCCTCACCAAGACCCTGCGCGATGTGGTGGCGCGAGAGCGGATAGACGTGGTTATCGCCCACAACTATGAGGCCCTGCTGGTAGGCTTACTGGCGGGGCGGCGGCCCTTGATCTACCACGCCCACAACGCCATGTCGGATGAATTGCCCTATTATTTTGCGGGCGCGGGCATGGCCGCCCGCGTGGGGCGCTGGCTCGATCGGACCTTTCCCCGCCGTGCGGATCGCGTCATTGTGCCCCACCGGCGCCTGGCAGGTCATCTGATCGTGCGGGGATGTGACCACAGCAAGGTCAGCATCGTGCCCCCGCCCATCCGTGTTTCCGATTTTCCGGAGTGCACCCCGGAGGAAGGGCTGCCCCCGGTCTTGTATGCAGGAAATCTGGACGCCTATCAAAACCTGGGCCTGCTTTTTTCGGCCATGGAATTGGTGCGGAAACGGCTCCCCCATGCCCGTCTCCAGATTGCGACCGGCGAGTCGGTGAGTTATCCCGATGCCGAGGTGGTGCCCATTCGCGGCTTTGATTCGCTCCACCGCCTGTTGGCCCAGGATTCCGTCTTTGCCCTGCCCCGGGTCTCCTGGTCGGGTTATCCCATTAAGCTCTTGAATGCCATGGCCGCCGGGAAAGCCATGGTGGCCTGTCGCAGCGCGGCCTATCCGCTGACCCATGAGGTCGATGGGTTGGTGGTGCCGGATGACAATGTCCGTGCCTTCGCCGATGCGCTTTACACGCTCCTGACCGATCGACGTCTCCGCCAACGGTTGGGCCAGGCGGCTCGCCAGACGGCGGAGCGCGCCCACGAGCCCGAAGCGGTGGGTGCTCAGCTGGAGGCTATCGTGCGGGATGCGCTCCATCCCAAATCACCGGCAGCCAACCGAGATTGATCCCGCCGATGGCTTGCAGTTTCTGTGGCAGGACGGTAGGATATTGCGAACGTCCCTTTCGGTGCGCATGCTATGCAATTTGCCACAGTGGAGAATAGTCCAAACCGATGGCCAGAGTTAAGTGTCCCCATTGCTTTCACGTGAATCCCGATCAGCAGGCCCATTGCCAGAAGTGCAATACGCTCTTGCCCCGCATCCGGATCGAGGCACAGTCGGTTATTAACGAAGCCCAGGCCCAGGCACCTCGGGGAAATAACAGCCCCCAGTTTCGGCGGGGTCAGGTAGTTGGGGGGCGTTATACGGTACTCAATCTCATCGGTCAGGGCGGTATGGGCAGCATCTATAAGGTCCATGACAACACCCTGGGCGAAGATGTGGCCCTGAAGACCCTCTTACCCCAGTTCCTGGACGACAAGGTGGTGCTGGAGCGCTTCTACAACGAAGCCAAGATCGCCCGCCGTCTCGCCCACGAAAACATCGTGCGTGTCCATGATATCGGCGAAGACGGTAAGATTCTCTATATCTCCATGGAATACCTCCAGGGCATGTCATTGCGGGAGGTCATCGACAACCTGAAGCCGGGAGAACGTTTGCCCATTGCCCAGACGCTCCGCATCTTTGACGAGCTTTGTTCGGCCTTGGAGTATGCCCACCAGTTCACCATTCACCGGGATATCAAGCCGGAGAACGTGATGCTGGGCCAGGATGGCCGGGTCCGTCTTATGGACTTTGGTATTTCCAAGCTCATGGCGAACACGCGCTTGACCGGGGCTTCGGTGGTAATGGGTACGCCCTTCTATATGTCGCCGGAGCAGATCCGTAACAGCCGCGATGTGGATGCCCGCTCGGATATTTATAGTGTGGGCGTCATGCTTTATGAAATCCTGACGGGCAGCGTGCCCACCGGCATTCCCAAGCCCGCGTCGCAAATTATGAAAGATGTGCCGCCCGCCCTCGATAAGATTGTGGTCAAGTGCGTCGACCCCAATCCCAAGGAGCGTTATCAGAACGCCACGGAACTGCGGAATGCCTTTCTGCCCATCCGGCAGATGGTGAAGTCGGGCACCTCCCTTCCCAAACAAGAGGCCCTGAGCGTAGTTTCCCGGGTGTATTCCGGGCCCAAACTGGCGGGGGGACTGCTGGTCCTGCTGGTCATTACGGCGGCTGTTTGGGGACTCTTAAAGGCCGACAATCACCGCAAGGCGGTATTGGCCGCCGCGCCCACAGAAGTGGAGCCGTCGGGATCCGGCGTTGGACAGGCGCCTGTCTTCGCGGACTATGAAGCGGTTTACGATGAATTGCTCCAGCGGGCGACGCCTCATGGCGCGTTGAGCGGTGGGCGGGCGCTGGATGAAGGCAAGGCGTTCTGGGACGATGCCCGGGCGGCCGCCGCGGCCGGTGACGAAGCGCGTGCTATAGAAGACGCGGGATATGCATTCCAGTGTCTCCTCGGGACGATTATCGCGGCGGACTTTCCTTCCAGTTGGGACATGGTATTCGTCTCTCCGGGAGAAGTAACCTTGCCGGGCCGTCCTTCGGAGTTTGTGGGGGCTTTCCTCATTGACCGACAGGAAGTGACATTGGGGCAGTACCGGCGTTTCGTGCAGCTCGAAAAGACGTTTGGCCCCGTGCCTGCCGCCTTTGACAGTTGGGGCAGTGACTACAACGATTATCCGATCAGTGATGTCTCCTGCCTGGATGCCATGGCTTTTGCGGCGGAACGGGGCTGTGATTTGCCGACGGAGGCCCAGTGGACCCGGGCGGCGGCCTATGGCGAGGAAGGTGGTGCCGGTGTCTGGCCCGACCCCCTGGACATCGAAGAAGACGAATTGCCGCTCTACAACGTGAACTACGCGAGTGAGGTGCCCCGACCGGCGGGCCAGTTCCCCAGCGACTTGAGCCGCTTCAGTTGTTGGAATATGGCGGGCAACGTGGCCGAATGGACCCGGACCACGGCGGCAGGCCCTCCGACCTATGGTGCCGTCATGACGGTATGTGGAAACAGCTTCTTCAAGCCCTACCGCCCGGCGGATATGGCCCGGGAGCAGCTTAGCTTCGAGAAATCGGCCATTTATGTGGGCTTTCGGTGCGTGAGGGAAATCCCATCGAGTCCAACGGCGGCCCGCGCCTATCTCGCCCGCTGAGGCGGTCCTTCGGGTAATTGCTTATCAGGGGCGTATTCATTGGCAGAATTCACACCCGCTTTTACCTGCGATTTGACAGTGTCGGGTCCGGTTCACTAAAATTCAGGTACCAGGATGACCGAAAAAACCCCAGGAAAGTGTGGTATCTCATGGAAACAGTCGTGTGCCCCCACTGTAAATCCCACCGAATTATTACCGCGAAGATGCCCAAAGATGTGGTGGCGGTCATGCCCTGTCCGAGTTGTCACGAACTTGGCGTCCTCTTCCGAAACAAAATCATTCCCATCGATCGTCGTATCCTCGAAGACGGTACGAAGGAAGAGCGGACCCAACATCTCGCCCAGGTAATTACCGAGTTCCTCGAAGCAGGTATCCTGCCCTTTCAGGAAGGTAACCCGGGTTTCGAATCGGCCATTGAGATGCCTTCGGACCAATCCCCCGAGATGGAGGGCGATGAGTTTGAAGTCCTGGAGCCCATCTCCGACAAAGAGGCGGAGAAATTTGCCCGGGTTGATTTAAAGTGCCTGGACGACGCGGCCTACTTCCGGCGTCACTTTGGCGAGTAGTCATTCCCGTCGAATCTGAAACAACACGATCGACGTGGCCACGGCCACGTTGAGGCTGTCGAGTTCGTTGGCGAGGGGGATGGACACAATCTCATCGCAATTCTTCTGCACGCCGGGCCGCATGCCTTCGCTCTCATTTCCCGCCACCAGGACCACCCGTTGGGGCCATGACAGGGTAAAGGCGTTGCACTTCCCACCCGCATCGAGCCCGTAGATCCAGAAATCCGCACCCCGCAGCTTCTTCAGTGCCTGACTGAGGTTGGGGCAGGCCGCTATGGGGACGCGGAGCACGGTACCCGCACTGGCCCGCACCACCGACTCGTCGAGCAGTGCACCGCCCCGGGAGGCCAGGACAATCCCTGCCACCCCGGCACCCACGGCGGAGCGGATAATCATCCCCAGATTCTTGGGATGTTGCACCCGATCGAGGACGAGGATAGTGGCTTCTGGTCCACAGCCCGCAATCAGGGCATCGAGTTCCGTGTATTCCAGGGGACTGATCTGGGCCATGATGCCCTGGTGTTCCCGCGTTCCAGTGAGGGTGTTCAGTTTGGCCTGGGGCACGAAGTCGACGAGGACCTTGTGTTGTTTGGCGGTGTCGACGAGCGCCTTACAGGCGGGCACCCGGGACTCTTTGGCCACGAGGATGCGGTTGATACGTTCGGGCTGCTGAAGGGCTTCACGGACGGCATTTGCGCCGTAGATAATTTCGCCTGCCATGGGGATCCTGTAGGGTTTGGGGGAGGGTTGTGTCGTGCGGGGTAGTATACAAGAATGGGTGGGTTTGGAAACGGAACTGCGGGTGCCACACTCAAGCGGGGCGGCCCTGCCGCAACGCTTGTGGGTGATTTGACGTGGTACGCGAAGCGCTCCCGGGAAGGAGGATCAATACCGGTGTATCTCCCCTCGGAGGCGTAGTTTCCTGGGAACTCCATTC